>NZ_JBHIPW010000053.1:0-7462 GCF_042196265.1 Bartonella sp. AP1QHHD | reverse complement strand
CCAACCTTTTTAACTTTTCGTGAAGGCAATTTCGCAATCATCGCTTCGTTAATTTGCCATCGGTTGTTAACTTCGTTTGAAAGATTGATATTTTGCTCGCGAATGATTGGTTGTTTGGTTTCTATCGTTTTGATTTGTTCTGATTGAACATCATCACACTCGATTGCCTTTTCAACAAAATCGTTTGTTTCTAAATTTTCAAAATCAATTTCTCTTTTTGATAAAATAATAGTTTTATTTTTATTGTTATTGTTAATGTTATTGTTATATATATAGGCATCATTAAGCATCGCTTTAGCATCATGCTTAGCATGCTTAGCATCATTAAGCATCGTTTTAGCATCATTAAGCATTGCTTTAGCATCGTTTTTATCAGTATTTTCAGTAACTTGAGCATCATCACAAGCATCACAAGTATAAGTTGTATGTTTATCCCATCTTGCCTGCGCTGCTTTCTTTGCTCTCTCCGATAATCTCTTTGATCGTGATGCTTTTGATACCTTTTCTAAACTCTCATGAGAGTTAGTAAGCTCTTCTTCAACATCTAAATTCCACAAGCGACCATCTGCTAAACGAATGAAATATCCTTCTTCAAGCAAAACATTCAGTGCCGCTTCAAACTTCTTCACTGAATAACCAGTGTAATTAGATAAAACTTTAATATTATAAAAAAGAGGTTCACCAGTACGCAACATACGTAACCGTAATCGCATATAGATATTGCCCTCTACAGCAGGCAAATAATCAACAACTATTGCCCACTTGTCTGCAAAAAGCCTCGTCCATGGTAATTTACTGGACATACCCCAATTCCCTTTCTTTAACTAAATATAAAATTGCTAAAGCATCTGCTTCGTTGTCATCTTTCGGATTGTGCCCTTTTGCACGCACCGCCTTAATCATCTCTTCTTTCGACGCATTCCCCTTGCCTGTCGTCGCTTTCTTAATCGTACTTACTGGTATCCCCTCATACGGTATCTGATGCTGTTCACACCACGCCGTTAACGTTGCTAACAAACCTCCGTAAACATGCGCTGCATCTGTACCTTTATGACGCCTCACCTCTTCAAAATACACCGCGTCAATTTGACCTGCTGTCTGCTTTATTTCTGATAGCCATTGTTTAAAACGCAAGTAACGCATTCCACCGCCTTCAAAACGGCGTGATTGAAAATTCACGGTACCACTGAACATGTCACCACTTGCACCACGTATCGCCCACCCCGTTTTGGTACCTAGATCAAAACAAAGAATCGTGTTAATCACCGCTCCTCTCCATACAAAACGTATTTTATAAAATTACTGTTTTCCCAAAGCGGAGGAGAAAGAGATATGAGAAATATGCAAGAAAATTTTGTAGAATTAACTGACATTACAATTAACATGAACAATAAATTGAATAACATTGAAACAGAACTCGCAACATTCAAAAGACAAAGTATATTGAAAAAAGACCTTCCCCAAATGATAAGAAATTCCTTAGAAACTTTGTGGACAGAAAACATAGCAGAAGGTTTAGGACCAAAGATGAAAGTTGAGATCTTTAATCTTAAACCTGAAGATCTATCACCAGAAGGTATTCTCATAGAATTTTCCATCAAAAACCCCACAGACCGACCAATGAAAATGAACTATATACGAATAGATGAAAATAGCCCTTTCGAATTCGTTCAAGCATTCTATCCAACTCCTTATCCATACTCTCAAAGCTCTCCAAGAAGCATTCTTAAAACATCTCCCAAATGTATCGATTTAATAACTCCCGTTACAACAAATCCTGTCATCCAAAACAACGTATTAGAAAGAGGAATTGACCTATTTACAGTGAATGGTGGGTATAGTTTTCGATGGGAATTAAAAATTCGCTCCATAGAAACAGAAAATCATGATAAACTATCCGTTCCGATCTTTATCTTAGAACATACTTCATCATATGACCCACATAAAACACTTGAAGTTCGCTTTTGGCCCAGCTTTTTTCGAAAATTAAGTCATCAACGATGATAATCTTATAAGATTGGGAATTAGGTTTTACTTATCTTCTCACCTATTAAGGTGAGAAGATAAAAGTATTTATTAGTTTGTTCTTTTTCATGAATCATAACCTCCAAAGGTTCCTATAACTCTTCTTTCTTGTACTTTCTTTTTCAACTCTTCAATTGACATATTTAACTTTACAATTAATATATCTTTTTCCTTCAGTTCTGTTTTGAGCTCTTGTTCTCTATTGCGATAGAGCAAAACAAAAAAGAACATAGCGATAACACAAAAGAACATAACCGCATTGGTAGTAAAAAACGTAATAATTGCTACTAAACTCATCTTTCTCTCCTCACTTACCCTTCTTCTTACTCTTCTTATTCTTATGAAGCGGCGCTTTTACTGCTTCATCACGCTGTTTAAGCTCTTGTGTTAGTCTTTCAACTTCCTCGTCGCGTGATTGAACATCTGCTTTTAGTGCCTGTATCTTTTCACTTTTCCGTTTGAAATCTTCTCGGTACGCATCTATCTTTTGCTTAAGTTCTTCAATTTTCTCGTCGCGTTCTTTAATCTCTTGCTTCAATTCTTTAATTTCCGTATCACGTGATTGAACATCTGCTTCGAGTGTCATTACAACTTCACTTACATTTCTGAACGCCTTTTCATGCTCTTCAGTCTTTTGTTTCAGTTGTTTAATTTCCTCGTCACGTTCTTCAAGATCTGCATCACATTCATCAATTGTCTGCTTGCTTTCCTTTAAATACCTAAACTCATTCTCTTTCATTTTTTTCTTAATATCTTGAACCTGCTCTTTAAGTGCTTTAACTTGGTTGCGATAATGCAATGCAATACGAAACATCACTCCGCTTAAGAGCAAAACTGAAACCACTGCTATCCATAAAATTTCATTCGAACTCATCTTTATCTCCTTTAATTTTTATGAGGGCGGTCATCATGACCAATCTGTTGTGCTTCGCATTCCATTAAAAAAAGAATGCAACAAGCCGCATGTGCCAAGTGTGATAAATCACTCTCAGCATCCTTATGCTCTCCACCAAACCATGCTAATAAATGACGTAAAGCAGCACCGTGAAACCTGCTCCAGTGCATGCCATTACGCCAATTGTTTGCTCCGTACTTCTTTGCCCCAAACTCTAAAACTTTGCCGATTTCAATCAGTGCCAACGGCGGTATAAGCTCTATACGAGGCTTACCATCATCATTCTTATGCGCTTCGTTTGTGCTATATGAAACGTGTTTACGCATGTAAACTTCGTCGTTATCGCGAAAATCTTCATAGTCACAAACATCGGCATTGCCGTAAATCTTGGCATTCTCTCTAATCTTGGCATGCCCGTGAACTAAGGCGTTATCATAAACTTTAGATTGATCAAAAACATGTGCATGTTCATATACCTTGGCATTCCCATACACACGTGCTTTTGTATAAATTTCAGCATTCCCAAAAATGCGAGAATTCCCATAAACTTCTGCTTGACCTCTAACAAAAGCATTCTCATAAATTTGTGCTTCGCCGTAAACGCGAGAATGATAAACCTTGCTATTACCGTAAATCTTTGCATGATCATAAATATACGCATCACCGAAAACTTCTGCACAACCGTATACTTGTGCATGCCCAAAAACACGTGCCATGCCACCAACACGGGCATCTCCAAAAACACGAGCATTGCCAAAAACATATCCACGGCTAAAGGAATTATCCGAATCATCTACCCAACAATCCCCTTCATGTGATAGGTTACCTTCATGTTCTATAAAACCACCAAAATCACCTTTTTTAACGTTTCCAAAGTCTCTCAGTGCCCGTATGCGACGAAGCATTACAATACCATGTGAATTATTCTTATCAGGATAAAGCATAACCCCCTGTTCTATGAATTCATATTTCTTTTCTACAGCCATCATCATCTCCTTAATGCTGTAAAGTCTCACGCGCGCTATCAACGCCGGAACTTTTTGCAAATGTAGTCATTGGGGGGTGTTGCTCTTGCATTAATCTCTGCAAGCGCTCGGGATAAAAAAAATCTTCTGGACGCAAATCTATCCCATGATCACGTGCGTAATCTAAAATTTTTTGCTGGTGTTTTGCTGGCATGTCACGCCATCTATAAACAGATGACACATCTCTTTGCACTATGGTTGCTACAGTTTTGAAACCACCTAAATATTTTATAATTAATCTCGAAGGCATATGTAATCTCCATAACAGCACAATAAATAATTGCACTTTTTACATATGTCAACAAAAAATGCACCTTTCACATTTTTGCATTTTACGTATTTTTAGGGATAATATTTAAATTATGAGTAGCAATATTGAAAAAAGTATCCAACAATGGCTAGAAAAAAAATTAGACGAGCGCGGACACGGTGCTCAAATAGAACTAGCCGCCTACTTGGGAATCCATCAATCCACTATAAGCAGAATGATTAATCCTTACAAAAATGGAAAATCAAGAAGCATAAGTATTGGGGAATTAGTTAAAATAGCTGAGTTTTTTAACGAGCCCCCCCCCAATTTCTTCAATGATGTTGATCAAGAATTTATGAATTTTTATCGTGATCTTTCTGAAGAAAACAAGAAGTCTGTGATTTTATATATTGAGTTTTTAAGGCAATCAAAAGATAAGTTATAGTTTCCTTTTCTTTCTGAGAAAACCCTTTTAAAAGATTAGAATCTTGTTCCGCTATTTGCATTTTGTATCTCCATAAATTGTGGATAGTGCACTTTTTAAAAAAACATATCTAGCATAAATATGCACTTTTTACATTTTTATGTTGACACTTGCACTTTTTGCATATATTTATCTCCCATATCTTAGAAAATAACTTTTGCCAATAGGCTGTATGGAGGCATTTGTGAATAAACCAGTGTTTATAAATTCTGATGAAATTCTCTTAGTGATGTGCGAAAATGAAGAACAAAATCTCGCTAAATCTGGTCCTTTATTAGAAGAAAAGGACATTATCAATTTTATCGACCAAACCGATAATGCTGTCCAAATTTTGCGCGTAGAACCAACGACTAATCGTTGCGAAGATATCTCTGAAGATATTGCCGAATGCTATCTGAAAGAATGTGAAGAGCAATGTTTCAACGGCAATATACCTCACGACTTTGTTAAAGACAGTAACGCATACGGTTTTTTTTTAGAAGAAATCGAACAGCAGCGATATGAAGATGAAACTTACGGGACTTATGAACAGCAGCACCGTCTAACTCTTTCGGATGTCATTCCAAATTACCCACATTATACAGGGCGCTTTTAAAAACGCTCTCCTCTTTCCTCTTATTAAATGATCGGATGGAGTAAACTTATGAATAATCCTATCGCTATTACAAATAACACCATTAACGAAGAAAGCGTTCAGACAGTAAATGCACGTGAATTACATGTCTTTTTGGAGAGTAAACAAGATTTTTCTACTTGGATAAAAAAACGTATTATGACCTATGCTTTCCTTGATGGAAGGGACTTTATTCGCTTCCACAAAAAAATGGAAGCGAACAATGCCATAGCAGTAGAATACTATCTTACCTTAGACATGGCGAAAGAGCTTGCCATGGTCGAGCGTAATAAAAAAGGAAAGCAAGCCCGTCAATATTTTATTGAATGCGAGCGGCGTGCAAAGCAAGTTGTTACACCACAAATCGATTACTCAAGTCCACAAGCGATGATTGGCTTTTTGAATTACCTACAAGGACAAATAAATCAAAAAGATACCATCATTGAAGATTTAAAACCAAAAGCAATGGCTCTTGAAAGCTTGCAACGCTCTGATGGGCTCTTCGGTCTTATTACAGCTGCTAAAATTCTTGAAATGCAACCCAAAAAATTCATTCTCTTCTTACAAGAAAAAAGATGGATATATCGAATTACTGATGGCGCTCCTTTGCTTCCTTATCAAGATAAAATCCAAAAAGGACTAATGGATTGCTCAACCCACATTATTCAAACAACAACAAAGGCTGAAAAAGTCATTCCTTCAGCAAAAATCACAACAAAAGGCATGGGGGTGCTGTCTCAAGAAATTAAACGACAAAGCATGCATTAAAAGGAGTAAAACCATGGAAAAGAAATACGAACTTACTGATGAAACAATCGAAGTTGGGGGCAAAACTCTCCACCGCATTCGTGCATTGAGAGACTTTGGTAATGTTAAAGCAGGTGATTTAGGAGGCTATATCGAGAAAGAAGACAATCTAAGTCATGATGGCAATTGCTGGGTTTCTGGTAACGCCAAAGTTTATGGAAAAGCTAAAGTTTGTGGTTTTGCCGAGATTTTTGGTAATACCGTAATAGCCATATAAGCCGTTTTTAACCACACAACCAACTTTTAAACACCAGCGTGATTCACGCCACGGGTGAATTGCGCGCAATGTAGGAAATCAAGATGAAAAATTCTACTTTTTTAAACGAAATGGCAGAAAAATATGGATTTTCTGCTGAAGAATTTCGAACCACAATCATAAAAACTTGTATTGGAGATAAAAATGCTAATGTCATCACTGATGCAGAATTTGCCGTTTTTCTTTTTGTTGCCAATACTTATGGACTTAACCCTTTAACAAAAGAAATCTATGCTCTCCCTAAAAAAGGCGGCGGCATCATACCCGTTGTTTCTATCGACGGTTGGATAAAGATCATCAAATCAAATCCTGACTTTGATGGCATGACCTTTCAAGATCAACTCAATGATGATGGGAATATCATTGCTATCAAATGTGCTATTCGTCTCAAAGGCATTAAAGACCCTATCGAAGTCACCGAATATCGCAAAGAATGCGAACAAGGCCACAGTGACCCTTGGAAAAAATACCCCGCACGTATGTTGCGTCATAAAGCCACTATACAATGTGCTCGTTACGCTTTCGGTCTTTCCGGTATTTATGAAGAAGATGAAGCTAAACGTATCAATGAAACAAACCATAACGTACAAACGAAGTTAGTTTCTTATGATGTGCTTATGCAAATCAAACAATTAATAAACATCACTCAAACAGAAGAANTAAAGCCACTATACAATGTGCTCGCTATGCTTTCGGGCTTTCCGGTATTTATGAAGAAGATGAAGCAAAACGTATCAATGAAACAAACCATAGCATTCCAAAACAATTGGTTTCTCAAGATATGCTTATAAAAATCGAAGAATTAATCGAACAAACAGAATCGGATAAAAATAAGCTTCTCTCTTATGCAAAAGTAGAAAAGCTAACAGATATGTCTTGTGAAACAGCAGACGACGTTTTGAAAATATTAGAAAGCAAGCCAAGAATTCAAAGAGAAAGCGCTCTACAATCTCTCCCACCACAAGAGAAAACATACGTTCCTATACAAGATGCCGAATATATTCACGTCCAAGATATAGAATATGGACCACAAGAACAAAGAACGGCGGTGTGAGATGGAACAAAGAACAGCAGAATGGTTTCAAGCGCGCTTGGGTAAAGTCACCG
>NZ_JBHIPW010000052.1:0-7506 GCF_042196265.1 Bartonella sp. AP1QHHD | reverse complement strand
TATTTTTGCTGGTAATAAACAAGTTTATGGAGTGGCAGCGGGGAGTGCAGAGACTGATGCGGTTAATGTTGCACAGCTGAATGAAGTAAAAAATCAAATAGCAGGAAATGGTCTTGTTAAATGGGATGAAGAACAGAAACTTATCACCATTGGTAAGGAAAAAGATGGTACGAAAATTGATGTTGCAGGCAGTGGGGGAGACCGTAGTATTTCTGGTGTAAAGGCCGCAGAGAGAGACAATGAAGCCGTTAATAAAAAACAACTCGATGGTGAAATTGCAACTATTACTGATACTATTAACAATATTAAGGAGGGTGGTGCTTTTGCAGTTCTCTACGATAAGAATGGTGATAGCAGTGTTAATTATAACAGTGTGACTTTAGGTGGCGGTAAGAGTACAGGAGCAGTTGCTCTTTTGAATGTCAAAGATGGAAAAATTGCTAAAGATTCGCATGATGCTATCAATGGTAGCCAGATTAATACAATATCCGGAGATATTGCAAAGTTTTTTGGCGGGGGGACTGTATTTCAAGATGGTTCTTTTTTAGGACCAAGATATAATTTATCTACTGTTTCTGCAGATGGTACTGTAGGACAGAAGGTACATACTGATGTTGACTCAGCATTGACAGGGCTTGATGACAATGTCAAAAATGTAAATAGTCGTTTGACGCATGTTACTAATGAGTTTACTCAGAAAATTGATGGTATTTCTAAAGGTTCTCTATTATGGAGCAATAATGAGCAGGCATTTGTGGCACAGCATGGAGACGGAAAAACCAATAGCAAAATTAAGTTTCTTGCCAATGGAGACATTACTGAAGATTCAACCGATGCAGTAAATGGTTCGCAGCTCTTTGCTACTAATCAGAATGTTAACACTGTTACAAATAATCTGACAACAATTGCTAAAAATATATCAAAGTATTTTGGTGGTGGTGCAGACGTATCTAACGGTAAGGCTCCCACTTACACTATTCAGGGTAAGCCACATAATGATTTTGGATCTGCTTTTAGTACTGTTGATAATTCTATCACGAATATACAAAATCAGATTACGAATGCGACAAAAAATAGCCTTGTTAAGCAGGAGGAAAATGAAGGTACTATCACTGTTGGTAAAGCAACAGGTGGGACTAAAATCAATGTTGCAAACAAATCTGGTGAAAATAGGATAATTTCTGGTGTGAAGGCAGCTGTAAATGGTAATGAAGCTGTTAACAAAGACCAGCTTGATAAAAGTATCGAGAAGATTTCTAATGATATTAATCTTACAAGTGCTGCTGCAGTTCTCTACGATAAAGAAAACGGTACCGTTAATTATGGTAGCGTAACTTTAGGTGGGGTAGATAACCAAGTCCCCGTTGCTCTTCATAATGTTAAAGATGGGAAAATTGCTGAAGATNAAAATATCTGGAGATATAGCAAATTATTTTGGTGGTGGTGCCTCGTTCGAAAATGGTGCTTTTAAAGGACCAAACTATAGTTTATCTGTTATTGTTGAAGATGGTCAGGTGGCAAAAGCCAATTATCATGACGTTGGCTCAGCTTTGAGTGGTCTTGATGCAAATGTGAAGAGTGTGAATACGCATCTGACGAATGTGGTAAAAGATGTCAATGAAAAAATCACGAATATTACACAAGAAGTCAAAGGGGACGCTTTGTTGTGGAGTAATGATGAGCAGGCATTTGTTGCTCTCCACGGAGAAGGACAGAAGACAAACAGCAAGCTTACCTCTCTTTTGAATGGAGACATTTCTGAAGATTCAACGGATGCAGTAAATGGTTCGCAGCTCTATGAAACTAACCAAAAGATTAGTAAGTTGGGTAATGGCTTTGACGGTATAAGTACAAATATATCGAAGTATTTTGGTGGTGATACAGATATAGCTAACGGTAAAGCGCCAACCTATACGATTCAGGGCACTACACATAATGATGTTAGTTCTGCTTTTAGTTCTGTCAATAATTCTATCACGGAGATTTCTAATCAGATTACGAATGCGACAAAAAATAGCCTTGTCAAGCAAGAGGAAAATGAAGGGGATATCACCATTGGTAAGGAAAAAGGTGGAACGAAAATTGATATTACAGGCAGTGGAGGAGCTCGGACTATCGCGGGCGTGAAAGCTGCAGAGAACGATGATGAAGCAGTTAATAAAAAACAACTCGATGAAAGCATAGGAAAGATTAACAACAATATTGAGAATATAAGTGCCTCTGCGGTTTTTTACGATAAAAATGATGATAGCACTGTCAATTATGAGAGTGTAACTTTAGGAGATAATAAGGTTAACGGGCAAGTTGCTCTTCATAACGTCAAAGATGGAGAGATTTCCGATCAATCGCATGATGCAATTAATGGTAGCCAGATTAATAAAATATCCCAAAATGTTGCTGAATTTTTTGGTGGTGGGACCTCATTCGAGAATGGAGTCTTTAGAAAACCGAGATATAATTTAACTACTATTGAAGCAGATGGTACAGTAAAACAGAAAGAACATAATGATGTTGGATCGGCTTTGTCAGGGCTTGATACAAATATCAGGATTGTTAATCAAAATTTGATCAGTGGGTTTAATGATGTTGCTAAATATTTTGGTGGTGGAGCAGGATATGATAAAAATGGAGAATGGCATTCTCCTACTTTCCGAGTTTATCATATCGGCGATAATGGTGCTGTCTCTAAGAAGCCTTATCAAAACGTTGCTGATGCTTTTGAAGGTGTGAACAATACTTTCACAAATATTCACAATCAAATCTCTGATATAACAAAAAATAGCCTTGTGAAGCAGGAGGGAGAAGACGGTCTTATTACTGTTGGTAAAGAAACCGATGGTACAAAAATAAGTATTGCAAATAAAGATAATCAAGAGAGAACACTTTCCGGTATAAAAGATGGAGAAATCTCTCAAGCATCAAAAGAAGCAGTAAATGGTTCACAGTTCTTCAAGGTTGCTCAAAATACATCGAAATATTTTGGTGGTAGTACAGATGTATTGAATGGTATAGAACCATCTTTCCTTATTCAGGATAAGGCATATAATAATGTTACAGATGCATTTACTGGTGTGAATGTTTCTATCAATAAGATTGATAATAAAATTTCTGATTTGGAAAAAAATAGTTTAGTTCAGCAAGAAGGAGGTGCATCGGGTATTATTACCATTGGTGCGAAAACAGCTGGTACTGAAATCAATATTGCAGGATATGCTAAGGTAGCACGTTCCATTTCTGGTGTTAAGGCAGCAGAGAAGGGGGATGAAGCTGTTAACAAAGACCAACTTGATAAAAGCATAAAGGATATTACGAAAGATATTGAGACAGTAACTGCTGCTGCGGTTCTCTATGATAAGAATGACGATAATAGTGTTAATTATGGTAGTGTAACTTTGGGCGGCGATAAGAACAACGGACCAGTGGCTCTTCGTAACGTGAAAGATGGTAGCATTTCTGAAAATTCCAACGATGCAATCAATGGTAGTCAGATTAATAAAATATCAGCAGATATTGCAAAGTTTTTTGGCGGTGGTGCAAAGTTCATTAACGGTGCTTTTGAAGGGCTGAAATATACTTTATCCGCTATTGTAGGTGGTGAAGTAGGGAAGGCTAATTTTTACAATGTTGGTGATGCTTTAACAGGTCTTGATAATAATGTTCAAGATGTGAATCAACGCTTAACGAATGTATCCAATGAGTTTAATCAGAAAATTGAAAATTTCTCTAAAGATGCTTTACTGTGGGATGATGAAGAAGAAGCATTTGTTGCACGTCATGAAAAAGATGGGCAGAAAACAAACAGCAAATTGAAGTATCTTTTAGATGGTGAGATTGCTCAAGGTTCAACAGATGCCATTACGGGCAACCAACTTTATTCCATGAATAACCAACTTGCGAATTATTTCGGTGGCGGTGCCAAATATGAGAATGGCAAATGGACAGATCCTACTTTTAAGATTGTTCAAGTCAATGCTGATGGTACGACTGTTGAGAAAGAGCACCATAATGTTGCTGAGGCGATTGGTGGTGTTAATGGCGGTATGGTAAACATAAATAACCGTATTAATGATGTTATCAACAAGGTCGATTCAGATGTTTTAAAGTGGAATGATAAAGAAAAAGCCTATGATGCCGGTCGCGATGGAAAGCCGAATAAAATTATCAATGTAGCTGATGGTAAAGTTGAAAAAGGTTCGAAAGATGCGGTTAATGGTGGACAACTTTGGGAAACCAATGAACGTATTACTGGTGTTGAAAAAGATGTTAAGCATCTTACCAACAGAGTTGATAACATTTCCAATACGATTGCTGATATTGGTGATACCGTTCTCAATATTGATGCCAAAGTTGATAACATCAATAATAGAGTTGACGACATTGAAGAGGGTGCTGTTCGTTATGATAGAGATGAAAACGGCAAAAAAACCAATAAAATCACATTAGCGGGGGGGGATGCCAGTGAACCTGTTCTGATTGATAATGTAGCTGATGGTAAAATTGAAAAAGGTTCGAAAGAGGCTGTAAATGGTGGTCAACTTCATGATTATACTAAAGAACAGATGAAGATTATTCTTGATGAATCCAAGCAGTATACAGATCAACGGGTTAATAATATTGTGATTGATGCGATTGATGATGCTGTTGATCGGGCTAAGCAATATACAGATATGAAGTTTGATGTTTTAAACTATAGTATTGAGAGTGTGAAAAAAGAGGCAAGACAAGCAGCGGCTATTGGTCTTGCGGTGTCTAACTTACGCTACAATGATACACCTGGAAAATTAAGCGTTGGATTTGGTACTGGTTTATGGCGTAGTCAGTCTGCATTTGCCTTTGGTGCAGGTTACACCTCAGAAAATGGAAAATACCGCTCTAACATATCCGCAACAACTTCTGGAGGTCACTGGGGTGTAGGTGCGGGATTCAATATGACATTGAATTGATAATAAACAAAATACATAAAAAATTCCTTTCACCCCTGTCTCATGAGGCAGGGGTGAATTGTTGTTACGTATGTAAAAATACATATATATATAAATTGATAAGCGCTATAACGATAAATACAGGTTTAAAAAACAGAAAAACCGGACGATTTCAACAAAATGAACTTCTTATTTCAAAATAAGATAATGAGTTTTTTCATAAATTATAAGTCCATTATTTTCTGCTTTAACTTTTAAATCTAAAAAATCTTCCACTCTCTAAAAATCTATTAAAAAACTTTCTAGTAATACAAAGGTATATATTTAAATGTATTTCAATTTTACTGGAGGAAGTTATAAAAACAATATACTAAACCAATTCTACCCCTTGCAAAAAACAACCAACAGGTTTAAAGATTAAAAAAACCAACCACCACAAGAAAACTTACCTTTTTAGGAAAGGTAAGAGAACAAAGCACGTTAACTACAAAACATCAACTTCTCTATCTTTTCAATCAGTCCTTAAGCTTTTGAATATATTTAGAAAAACCAATTTCAGAGAACTTTGTAGCGTTTAAATGTGTTTTTTTGTGGTTATAGTTATTTTTTCATTGGGGAGTTCATTATGAAAAAATTATATACAAAATTAGTAGGGAGCGATTTAAAATTTTCTCGTTTTTCTTTTGTTAAAGTTCTTTCATTGGCTACAGCGGCTACATTTTTATCGAATGTTACACCTGTTTTTTCAGCAAATCCTGATTTTAGAAACACCTTTCTCGAAGGTGTTAACAGTGCTGGTGTCTCTTATCCGCAAAGCATTATCTCTGTTGCTGGTTTGAATACTTCTTCTGTTTCAAAAGACAATTATTTAACAGCACTCAATCAAGCGGGATTAGAAAAGATTAATGCTGTCGATGACTATGCAAATTTTTTAACTAAAACCCTCTCTGGTGTAAGTGATTATAGTCCTGTCGTGAATGTTTTGATGGCGGATAGCAAAAATGTATTGGCAAGAACCCTAGATGCAGGAGGGCAATATAAAAAGTCTCTCGTCAGTCCACGGTCATTTGTGGTTGATAGCTCTTTAAACCAACAGCTTGCACAGGATGATGAAAATACAGATATTATTAATGTGTCTAATATCTTACGGAGTGGTTCAACAGAGGGAATGCAACGTGATGTATCGGGAAGTAATGTCATCTTTGGTGAAGATATTGATGCGAAAACCGTGGACAGTGTTGTTATTGGTTATAAAGCGAAGGCGGTATTAGCTGAAGGAGATAAAAAGCTAGCGGCATCTGTTATCATAGGTTCTAAATCTGAGATCCATAGAGGTGGATCCGTTGCTGTTGGTGCAGATATAGTGGCACTAAAGAATGATGCGGTTGCTGTTGGTCGTTTTGTACGGGTGGAGGTGGACAGCGGTACAGCTTTAGGCTTTAAATCGCAAGTGAAGGTAGTAGGGGGTGTTGCTATAGGAAGCAATTCTGTAGCCAATAGGGCTGCTGGTGTTCCGGGTTATACTTCTGTGCTGCAGGGACCTACAACGAATGAGGTATCTTATTGGAAATCTACATTAGGTGCTGTTAGTGTTGGTGATGCTGATACTAAAAAAACGCGCCAAATTACAGGTGTAGCGGCTGGTAGTGAAGATGCAGACGCAGTGAATCTAAGACAATTGCAAGATTTAGAAGATGTCGTAAGAAAAAATGGTTGGAAACTCTCTGTCGGTGGAAAAGATGCTAAAACAGTCATTATGGATAGCGGAGTAGATTTTTCCACTGGCAGTACCAATCTTAACATTACAAAAGGCGATAAGGATAATAATGTAAAATTTGATTTAGCTAAAGATGTTGTATTAACGAGCTTAAAAGCAGGGACGAATACCTTAGATGCAACAGGTCTGGTAATTACTGATGGACCGAAAATAACGACCGCGGGCATTGATGCTGGAGGTAAAGAGATAAAGAAAGTTAAGGCTGCGGCACTCACTGAGACTTCACAACAAGCAGTGAATGGTTCACAGTTATTTGCAACAAATAATGAAATTGCTGATGTAAGAGATAGTATCCTTGTTAAGCAAGAACAAGAAGAAGAAAATAGATTAGCGCGTAGTCTTCGTGCAGGGGGAACAGGTGTTATCACCATTGGGAAAGGAACTGGTGGCAATGAAGTCAGCATTCTGAATAAAGATAATGAGAAACGGAAAATTTCCGGTTTATTAGGTGGCGATCTCAGTGCAAATTCAGATGAAGCGGTTAATGGCTCACAGCTGTTTACTACAAATCAAAATGTTACAATTGTAGCCACGAATATAGCTAAGTATTTAGGTGGTGGCGCTAAATATGAAAGTGGCGCATGGACTGCTCCTAAATTCACTGTTAAGTCCGTTAAGGATGATGGCGAAACAGAAAACAAAGAATATCCTGATGTAGCTTCCGCCTTTGAGGGTGTAGGTACTTCTATCACAAATGTAAAAAAAGAGCTTACCAAGGTTGTAGGTGATAGCCTAGTTAAACAGGATACAGACAGCAAGACTATCAAGATTGGTGCGGAGACAGATGGTGCTACGATCAATATTGCA
>NZ_JBHIPW010000051.1:0-4417 GCF_042196265.1 Bartonella sp. AP1QHHD | reverse complement strand
TTTGACATCATCAAAATCTCTTAAGGCTCTAATTCGAGTTAAGAAATGACCATCGATATATTCACAATCATCAATAAATTCGTATTTTTTTGCAGGCTCTTGTTGATTAACAGACGCGGTTTCATTTGCAATATTAGAGATAACGGGGGTGTTGTTTGAGATATTTTTCATAATTAAAACCTACATGTTTATATGTTTGTTATTGACAACCCTTTAAGGGCGTCGGGCGTTAACAAACACGGCATGTAGTCCGTTGCTTACACTTTTCCCATAAGGGTATTGTATGGTGTAAGCACACCCGACAAAATCATCATATATGCTAATTAAAGCATAAAAGATAGCCAGTTTTTAAAAGCTTTGGAAAGATTGTATCGTAATCTATCCGCTACATGTTTAGTGTTTGTTAATCACTTGATTATTTGTGTAACAAAATACGTATTTATTGTCAAATAATATTTCTATCTTTTTGATATTTTTTCTTATTTTTTAAATACGTTGTGTATTGATAATATCTTATGCTTATTAATTTCTTCTTTTATATTTATGTGCTTTTAAAGCTATATTATATGTTTTATGAAACGATTGCGTTATTTTCTGAATCTATACATTTATAATATTTAGAAACGCTCTCATAATGCGTATTTTAAACTTTATAACCTATCAATTTTGTTACTAAATGAATTTTAAATTTTTTGTGAATTTTGTTTATAAGGGGCTTTAATTTAAACGACCTTAATAGCACCGCGCTCTTATAACAAATGCTTTCATTTGCATTTTTGCTTTCTCTATAGTTGTTATGTTCTTTATAGCCATGGCATCATTTTTCATGTTCATAAGAGAAATGATAAATAGGATATATGATAATTGTGATTTATAGACCGTTATGAAAACACTTATGAAAACATCTCAATAGAAACTGATCATTATAGAGATGAGCAAAATTCCTTTTAATAAACTTTTGTCAGTCTTGTCAGTTCTTTTTAGAACCTATATCATTTTTTTTAAATGAGAGAAAATTAAAATCATTATATTTCAATAAGTTAAGTTTTATCAATTTTTCAAAATACAACTTATTAAAACAGCCATAACAAATAAATACAACTGTAAATATATATTTGTCAGTTTATGTCAGTACATTGAATCGACAAAAGTGATCATTTAGTAAATGATTAAAACATGTCTTATGAGAGTATGTGATCTTTTAAAGCCTTTCAAAAGAAAGGGATTATAATCATAATAAATGCTATCAAGATCCTTATGGTTATGAGTTTTGAAGGGGTTTTGAGTTTTGAGGGTTGCTGCTATTATGTAAAAAAACGATAAAAAGTAAAAACGTTATTTTTCAATATGTTAAGATTTTACAGACCTTTAAAAAACAACCCATATTGATAACACAACCTATAAATTCAACTAATAATATACGTTTTGAGGGGGTTTTGACGGTTTTTACACCTTCAAAACCTATAAGCAAAATGAATATACATAACTCTCTTTAAACAAAGCTTTTGATAACAATAAAGCACTCATTTTAGATTACGGTATAATCTCTTAAAGGCAATGTAAAAAAATCTAATTCACTTTAAGAGTGGATTTCTTAAAAGTCTTAAAGCAATTCAAATAAGAGTATTTAAAAGTGCAAATGATTTCTTTTTAGAATAACGCATACAAACACTCCTTTTAAAGATTGTATGTAAGCAATTTATAAAGAGGGTATAGAACCTATAGGTTATAAGACCTTATACCCCTTTGTGAGGTTAACATGCCTATCATCTGAGCATGCCAAATCTATTCAGTTTCTCTCATTTCTAATTTTGGTAGTTTTTTTACGATTTTCATTGTTTCTAAACTTACGGTAATAACTCTTTGAAACAACTCTAGAGGGTAGGCAGGGTTGCCAATGGTTTCAACAGCATAGCGATTAGCATCATTAACAATGCCACTCTTTTTATCAGTCTTAACACATTGACGCCCTATAACCCATTCAAGAGCTGGTTTACCATTAACGATATACTCATAAGCTTCAAGAGGGATATCTGTTATTGTGATATTGCTATTATAAATAACAGTGGTTTTATCCTTTTTCTTACTATCCTTAATTTTTGCGAATTTCATTTCAGTTACATAATAGAATTTTTCGGGATTAGAGATCTCTGTAACTTTTGGATTACCTTTTTTAAAGGTCACGGGATAAGGTTCTACAGTTTCATAATTCACGTGCAAATGACCCAATTCACGTCCTGCTGTTACAAACTTCCAAAAATCTTCAGCAGTTTTTACACAAGGGATACGAGGCAATTCTTTAGAGAGGTTATCCGCATAACGAACACGGTAATCTTCCGAATGAAGTAAACCGTAAACGTAATAGAATAGATCATCCTTAGTAATTTTTTCATTTGGATAAGCTTCTTTAAAATGTGCTAATCCTTCATCCGTAATGGCATCACGCCTCTGTAAACCAGCTGTTTTACTTTCTTCTGTAGAAATTAAAAATAAATGGGATTGTTTTTCATTTTTACTTTTTGAAACCGTATCATCTTTGTAAATATAGCGTGGAAAGCATTGACCTGTATCTATTACACTCACATCAGGTACATTTTTAGTCATCAAGATAGAAAATCCACTTCTTGCTCCTACAGAAGAAACTTGTATCACTTTATTTTCAGTCGCTTTTTCTATAGGAAATATCCGCGGCATTTGGTAAACCATATCATTGAAGGTACGATTATAATAAAGCCATCGTTGTGTAAAAGGACGATACAGACTTGGTATGAGGCATGTCTCTTCAAATTCAAAAAACTTTCTTTTTGTCAACTCTTGTTTAAGTCCACGGCTCCAACTTATCTTACTTTCATCTGAATTTACAAAATTATTTACAACATTGGTATGTATTTTACGGTCAGTGTGTGCATAAGTATCATTAAAACGTTCCACTTCACTGTTATAGAAGGCAATCATATTACTCATGTTTTTCGCTAGAGCTTCAGGGCTTGAGTTGTATGTCCAAGCATCACGACTCGTCATAATACCGCGAGAAAAATTTTCAAACAGCTTTTTACCATGACTTTTCTTATCACCTAGGGCTAGGAATGTTTTGAAACTCTCATCACGTTGATTTATCCAATCACCATGTTCATCCGGCGTGATCATTTGCCAACTTTGTTCACGTGTAATGCCATCAATACTACCAAAGTATTCAAGAGCTGTAAGTTTTTCTTTTGTCGTGAAATTATTACCAATGTCATGATAGTAAATTTTACAATCTCCGGAAGCATTGGGATTTTTGATAAACAATGTTATAGCAATACCAGTCATACTACCATTGCCAAAAACATTTTCACCTTCTTGAGCTTTCCCATCGCTTAACATATTTTTACGAATATCCCCCCGTAAATTAAGCACATAAATACTCGTAAACTCTTTGGCTAAAGATTTTCGTAAGCTATCCATTGTTGGCTTTTCTATGTAACCAGAACCAGAAACAAAGCCTATTACCCCAGCATTATCAATACGGTCACTTGCCCAACGAATGGCACGGATATAGCTGTCATAAAGTGCTCGTATATTCGTTACTTTCGATTGAGCAGCATAAGTTTTACGGATACGTTCATCTAATATGGGATAAGGGCTGTTCTTTGCATTATCATTTTCGCTTTTTTGCCCTACTGAATAAGGAGGATTCCCAAAAATAACTTCAATATTGAGGTTTTTCTGAAGTTCTAAATATTCACTGTTTTTCTCTAGTAAACCTCTCATCAGATCTTGTTTTTCAAGCATCCGGAATGTATCGGTCAAACCAATATGCTTGAAAGGAATGTACTCACCTTTCATGATACTATGATAAGTCGATTCAATGTTAATCGCTGCTATGTAGTACGCTAGCAAAACAATCTCATTGGCATGGATATCATGACGGAACTTATATTCCATATCCTCTGGTTTTATGAGCTTTGATTGTAAAAGCCTTGTGATAAAGGTCCCCGTTCCAGTGAAAGGGTCAAGAATAGAAACACCACGTGACCCCAAGCTTTTTCCAAATTCATTGCGTAAAACATCATCAACAGAATGAATGATAAAATCCACGACCTCAACGGGGGTATAAACAATCCCAAGCCTATCCGTGGTTTTCTTAAATGCCTTGGTAAAAAAATCTTCGTAAAGTTTGATAATAAGATTTTGTCTTGCCTGTGGTTCTGTAATGCCAGAGGCACGGAACTTTACGCTGTCATAAAACTCTTGTAATTCTTTGGATTCTTCCTCGATATTGGTTTTGTCGAGTTCTGTTAAGATTTTTTCCATTGCTTGCGAAATGGCATTGTTTTGCACAAATTCATTGCCTTCAAACAAGGCTTCAAACACGGGACGCGTTACAAGATGTTGCGCTAACATCTCAATCGCTTCTTCTTGCTTTATCTCACTG
>NZ_JBHIPW010000050.1:0-112005 GCF_042196265.1 Bartonella sp. AP1QHHD | reverse complement strand
AGTTTTTGTCTCTGTTGCTACCAGGCTTCTCTCAAACCTCTCGTTTAGGGTTTCGCCTTTTTTGTTTACTTTTTCATGTGCTGCTTCTGGATTGGCTGTTAAATACTCCTTAAGACGTCTTCTGCCTTGCACGTGTTTGTATAAACGAGCTGGAAGATATGGATCTAATTTTTCAGCAGGTAAAGGCGTGTCTGGTTCACATAACACACCCTTAATATTATCTTTGTGTAGTCTTTCTAATTTTTGAGCTTCGAGATAAAGCTTTTTGGCAAGGCTTAAGCTGAACATCCCACATTCAGAGGAGCTTCGTTGAATATCCATTTCTACCATGGCAAAATGAATATTCGGAAATTGGTGATGTTCAATGGATTGTCGCGTCCTTAATGCAAGTAATGCGGGAAGCGTGTCACGCAGTAAGGTCGGTTCAAAAAAGATCAAAGATGTTTTATTATCAATGGTTTGATGATCGACAACCGCAAAATGAATTCCCCTATCTTGTGCGTTAACAATAAATCTGGAAGATGTTATACCGCGCTCGAAAGTGTCTTTGAGTGCAAGGGCAAAGCCGTCAGGGGGGCTTGTAAGTTTGAGATTCATCTCTGGATATTTACGATTTGCTTGATCGACCAAGGCTGGCATCATGTAAAGATCTAAAATATCATAATAATTTTTGATCCAACTGCCATCGGCATTATGCTGTTCTAAACCAGCAACAATATCTTTTAACTCGGCACGGTTGAAAGGGGTGTTTTTTATTTTTTCAATGTTAAGCCGTTCTAAATGTGCAGTAAGAGTGTCTAATGATGCATTTGCATGCGCTCCTTCAGGTGCGCTTGCTCCTTCTGGTGTTTGTGAGGAATGAGGTGGGGGAGAATCTTGTGGCTTCATAATCTTAGCCTCTATGTTGATGATCGATAGGTGATATTATCTTCTTCAATTCTGGCTAAACAATGTTTTGAAAAACAAGCCTTTGCATCTTGAAAGGTGAGGCGATGAGAGCATAATGATGCCGTTTTCATATTTTTATGCGTGTATTGCTCATCATTGCTGTGATGTATGATATTGGTATTTTATGGGGGATTATTAGGGCGTTCTATTGGGAGCCCGTGAATACGGCTTGTTTTGAAAATCTCAAAATTATAGAGTTGTTGGTGATGCAAATTGGGTGATGCAAAAGAAAACAGTCAGAAAAAGACGAAAGATACCTTCAAACCGTAAAGTTTTAAACATTGTCGCAAGACACACTGTTTTATAACAGTCTATAATAATGCGAAAATTTTATGATGAAATCTGGACGCAGAAAACCCCTTACCGCATCTACCATTAAATACGATTTTTCATATTCTGTCAACCGCAAAACGATAATTTTTCCTCCTTTATCGCGGGAAAAATCTACAGAAAAAAGCTCATTCATTGGCTATGCAGCAAAATATCTTGTTTTAATGGAAAAGTTTTTGATGTGGCAAAAAACATTTTCTCCTTTGAGAAAGGAGGGGACAAGATGAAGGGAGAATTGTGGTTTTGAAATCCGTGGTATTTTATTGATGAAATTGGGAAGGCGGTGGCTGGATGGTGTTTGCGGGGCAAAGCTTTAGGTGTTGGCGATTTGTGCGGGTGAATTGGGGCTATGCTGGCTGTCGTATTAGTGGTGATGTGATGGGGGGGAGGGTTATCGGTGCAGTTGTTGATGAGGGAGGAGATTGTTGGTAGGGGCTTTTTCTTTCGTTTAAGGGATGATGCTTTTAATTGTGTCAAAAATCAACGGGTTGTTTTAATGATAAGCTATTTATTTATAGTGGATATTTTATCGTTATTTATCTTGAATGAGAAACCCAGATTATGCTGAAATAAAAGCCATAGCTCTTGTCCGTCATAAGATCAGAAGAGCCATATAGAATTGTACAAGAAAAGATGTAAAATGACGATAATGAATTATCTGAAGAGCTAAGGATGTCGCGATATTGGGGGAAGCGTATGATGAGGGTGGTTTGTTACAATGGGGGGTAGAGGGGAGAATGTTGCTGTTTTAAAGAGGGGGCAATATTTATCCTGCCCATGCCGTGAATATGCCGTGAAATATTGTCCTTTGAGGCATGGATAAGTGAGGTATGGGTAGATATAAGGTTAAGTCTCTTTGACAGTTGAAGTATTTTTTTAAGGGCGGGGTGGATATTTTTAAGCTTGTTTGTTGTGCGCTTTAAGCTTGTTAACCCATGAAATTTTATGAAAGGGCAAGCTCAGTGGATCTCAAGTGTCATTTGCCAAAAGGGGGCTTTACAAAGGCGCTGGTTATAAAGAGGCATGTTATAAAGGAGGGGGAGAATCTTTATCCTGTGAGGGGGAGGAAATGATGGGTGTTTTAGCCAAGGCTCTTTTGGGTAGAACTGTCAAAATGTTTATAAAGGGCATCAAGAATAATACGCAACGAACCAACAAGATTAGGCAGCGGTTGATCTTCTATAACAAGATAGTGTAATGCCGCATGAAAGTTGTGTTGACGATGTAGATATTGTGCTTCTTTAATCGCTTCTTGCATAGCTTCATAGTGTTCGGTTGCTCTTTGGACCCATTGCTTTTTTGCTTTCTCATCTGATGCGCTGTGCGTAAAACCATCATAATAACCGTTTGGTAAACCTTTTGCACATAAATAGTCGTTTCTAATTTGCAAGTATTGTTGCGCCGTGTCATATTGCTCTTTACTGATGCCTGATGAAGCCTCTTTATAGCCAAGCAAACAAAGACGCCCAATATAGGTTCCGACAAGCGGATTTTTCGCTTCTTCGAAGCTTAAACCAAAGTGTTTTGCACGCATTTCAATCGCAGATTGAAGCGCAGATTCGCTGGAATTTTGGGCACGTGAAATACAGCTATTGGGCTCTCGCTTTCCTGTTATTTTCGATCTACCGCGTTTTTTACGTATTTTCATGAACTTAACCATTTGAATGAAAAAGAAACTGTCTGTTGATGAGGGACAGTGATGTAAAAAGCACTTGGCGCAAATATTGGGGGGAGCAAATACTTAAGAGGGGGAAAATACTTAAAAGGAGGAAAATACTGGGGGAGTGAGCAAATACTGGGAAATATTAGCCGTTGCAGATCAAAAAACAAACGATACTAAAGGCGTTTTAAATGCAAAGAAAAGCAACGGTGTGGGGTGAAAAAATCATCTTTAAAGTGTTTCTTACCTTTTTTATCTTATCCCTATCAGTCTTATTTTCCGCCCCTATCATGCTTATTTTTTATTGATAGCGGGTTATTTGCTTTCTAAAGATTTCTTAACCTTTCTGGAACAGTTGAAAAGAAACTTTTGTCACATGTGAATAAATAAACAAGAATGATGTTTTATGGGTATGTCGTTATCTTTCTAATAGGAAGTCTTTTCTGGTAGGATTATTTGCTTTCTTTCTCATGAGCGCTTCGTGGAAACTTTTCAGTTTTACCTTTGAAAAGTCATTGTTTTTATTATCCGTGGATTTTTATCATCCGTTGAGCTTTGCTATTGGGAGGTATATTGGGGTTTTCTTATTGGGCGCTGTACCAAGATGTCTGATGTAGATTAAGCTGCAAAATATATCTTTATCCTTTATAGAGGATTTTATCTTTTTTTGAACGACACAGAGCTTAAAAAAACAAACTTTTCAATGTGCTTATAATAGCATAAGATCCTTATATTTTCAAATAAAATATGGTTCATTAGTTCAAAATAACAAAATAAACTGTGGAGGGTCAAGCAATTTAGGATCATCTTTTATGGAGGATATTTTTGTTTTTGCTGTTTTAATGGATTTCATAAAAAAGGGAGGTGGTCACTTAAATGGTTAAATGACAGGATACAATATCCAAAGAAGCTTTATAAGCGGCAGGTAGCTTGATAAAAGAGGCGTTTATTAAGAGATGCTTTTATAAAGGTGGGGGCTATGAGGTGTAAGACATTTCTTTTTTAATTTTAAAATAGGGGCTTTTTGAATCAAGAAATTTTAAAATGAGAATTGAAAAATTTCAAAGCTGCTGTGGGCGCATTTTAGATAATCGGTTGTTTGGTCTGTTGGGCGTGCTTATTGCTTCACGCTTTTGTTTATCGTGTTCTTGTTTCTCACATTCTGGGGGCACATCTCTTACGTCATACACAACGCCTCAAACGGAATATACTTATTGCGGCATATTCACGCGCTTGTTTTTAAGAGACATCTCTTACATGTGCTCGAGCCCATTTCACGACGCTGGCTCAAGAAGGGTATCATGGTAAAGCTTTCATGATAATATAACTTTATTAAGGATCATCATTTTTAGGATTCATAAAAGCGTAAGCTGGTATCATCGCATATTTTGCCAATTCCCAATATGTATTACAAGCTCTTGGCACTTGAGACGGTTTGTAAGAGGCATTTTCATTATACAATTTCACTGCGCATGGCTCTCCCACTTTTTACGTACAAGCAAATAATTTTGATTAATTCAACAGGGGATAGATTTGAAATGAGAGAATCTTACAGCATTTTGGATGTGTTGATTATCAAGATACAAAGTGCTTGTGAAAATGTTTTTTATCTTGTTATGCCATAAAATACTGTCATTTTGGGCAGGGATAGGAAAGCTTATGAGGCATTACAATGTTTGACGCATTAAGTGTTAAAAATTAGGTGCCAATGTTAAGGAAGGACTTTTGTTAAGGGAGAAGTTGTTCGTAGAGCGCTTTATGCAAGTGGAACCCATAAGTGCTCAGCAGGCGGAGTGCACTTAAGAGCAATGGGATTGTTGACAAACTGAGGTGGGTTTTAAAATCTTCATTCTTTGAGATGAGCAAGGAATATCATCATCCTTTGCTTTATATATACTCGGCTTCATTTAAGCGGTGAAAACACTGTCGTTTATGGTGGGTATGTCAGTTTCCCACATGGGATGTTTTTTAGATTAGATATTTGTTGGATTTTTTGTAAAACGGTGTCTTTTAGGGTTTATGTGATCGATAAAGAGAGGAAAAGGGGTGTTTGGGCTTGTAAGCGCGTCATGTATGCGCGTATAGGGCCTAAGTGAATAAAATATTTAGAGGGGATTATAGTGCTTGCTTTACTCTGAGAAGGGTGCTAAGCGAATTTACCGCGCTGGTGGCGTGCTATCAAATATTGAAGAGTGGGAATTTTAGAAGTGGGGGAGTATCCGTATGATCGAAGATAAATCACAACACCAATCTGCCCATAAGGGAGATAAGGCTTTTGTATCGCAGCCAGTGTTGGATCAATCGGCAACTTTCAAAAAATGGATGATGCTTTCAACAGGCGATTATATCATCATTTGTTGTTTGGCTATCCTCTTGTTTGTGCTTTTTTCCGCGTCTGCCTATATGAATCCTTTGGAGTTTTTTCACATTATGTCCAAAGAACAGCTCCAAGCACTGGGAAAAATGAAACAAGAAGATTTTCAAGAAATGAGTCAGAGTTTTATACAGATTCCTGCGATCGAATTTCTTCGTAACTTCGGGTGGAATGGTGTTTGGGCTTTTTTATGTCTCTTACCGCAAATAATTTTTGGCGTCCTTTTCGTGTTGTTTCCGCTCTTTTCTATTTTTAACGCCATTTCTAAACGGGATGCGAAGGAAATGATGAAGCTGTGGGATACATTGCCAGAGCAGCAACAGCCAGACAACCAATCTCTCAACAAAATATGATAGGGGAGAAAAGTGATCACTTCTATAATGCCTCTTTTAATAACTACATTATTGATCTCCTTAGGGATAGCTATCTTTATTTATTCTGCGTGGAGCATGGTACTCTTTTCTACCGTGAAGATCATCTTGGCCATTTATTATTCTTTGATAAAACGGGCAGTACTGTTATGTAAGATGCGAAGGAAATTAAAAAAGGGTGCAGCGCAGAATTTGAGGCATAATCAGGCAGAGGGTAGGGGACAGAATACAGTTCTTGCAACACAGTTCAGTGCCTTTTCTTTTCAAGAATCTTTGCTTCTCTCAAAAAAAGATTATAAAATAATCTCTTGGATGGCTTTCATTGCAGTTGCGCTTTTTATACATGCTGTGCTTTTTTCGTCTTTTATTGCACGATATGCGACTGTTTCACACAATAATCCGTTGTTTTTTTTGTTATTGATTGAAGCGCTGCCGTTTTTGTTTATTTTGGTATGTAGTGCCATCACTTTACCTGTCATTTTAATTCTCCATAGTTTCCTTCATTATGGCGTGAAAAAAACAGTAAAGAAATTAGAAACATTTGCTTGAGAAGAGAATGAAAATGATGATTTCATATCAATGCGATAGGGGAAAAAAGTGAGCATTATGATACAATATTTGAGTTTTTTAGGGGGCATCATCATTGCCATTTTAATGTTTATGGTTATGATTAGGCTTCCTTACCTGTTGATCAAGCATATGAAGTTGTCTTTTAAACTCGCTCAAGACGTGAAAAAGAGTACGACGCAACAAAAGCAAGCCATACAACAGTTGCGCAACGATCTGGGAGAAATGAAAAGACACAATCTCGCGCATAAGACACTTGATGCGAAAATACGCTTTCTTAACTTTAAAGAATCTCTGCCTCTTTATTCAAAAGAATGTAAAATAATTCTTTTTATTTTTATTCTCTTTGCTGTTTTGCAATTTGCTTTCTCTATCGTACATTTGGTATGGTGGAAGGATAGTATGGTCAGTTTTATAGTACCGCGGTTTTCAATAGGTCGCATTATTTATGGCCTTCTATGGTTAGGGGTTCTTCTCTTTTCTCCGATCATTGGGATGATGTGTATAAAATTAACGAGAAAATTGAACAAAATACTTCCACAATTGGAAGAAGCGATACAACAACGTGATCAGGTAATCCGTATGCAGAATGTGGTAGGGAGACAAAATGACGAGTAGTCTTATAACATTAATAGCCATTTCTTTCCTGTTCTTTACGCTCTTAAGTGTTTTAATATGGGTGCCAATCGTTGTCATTTATTACCTGTTTATCAAGCGTGCGAGGCTTTATTGTCGCGTGAAAAAGGAACTGAAATGCGTGCTTAATGAACGCGATATCGCCTTAAAACAGAACTCCCCAAAATAAAAAGCAGCAGAATGTTTGATAAAAAGCAGCTTTCTCTTGTTTGGCAAGACTATAAAAAAATATTCTATCTTTCTACGGTCATGGCGACTGCTCCAATAGTTATAACTGTTGTCGTTAAGATATGGAGAGGGCAGGACTTTGTTTCTCTTGTCGTATTCGAGCCACTGGCATGGATGCTTGCCTGTACTTTTTTATTCTTACCGATTGTTTTTATTATGCGTTTTATCGTGACCCGTCAGTTGAACAAAATGATACGGCAATTAGAAGAAGAGGCTGAGCAGAAAGGAGCTCCCGTCATATTATACGATGTGAGCGAGGTAAAAGCGAGCGAGGGGAAAAAGTGAAGAGAGGCTTTTATTGCCATTAAGTATATTGCTTTTGACTTGTTCATTAAGGAGCATGGGGTGCACTTCTCGTTTTATGCCTTTTTATATTTGTGTCGTGTTTTTGAGAAAAATTGAGGCTCTTTCTTGAGTTGGTGCTCTTTCTTGATTGCTGAGGGGAAAGTGAAGAGGGGCTGCTCTTGGGTTTCACTTGCTGTTTCTGTTCTCTTAAAGAGAGAAAATCTTGTAACTTATTTTCTTTTTATCAAGCATAAAAATGTGTTTTACCAAGCGATATTGAGAGCGAAAAATCTATACTTAAAGCACAAGATATTCTGGTGTTTGGGGAAGAAGAGCCCATTTTTTGCAGGTGGAGAGGTAAGACGCATAGAGAAGGTGAGCCAAAAGCACACGTTTTGCTCCATAGAAAGTGTAACAGTGCTTTTAAAGAGCTTGGGGTGGAGGGGGAAAATTGAAAGAAAAGAGGGACATCTATTTATTTACGAGACTGTTATTTATTTACGAGACCGTGAAGGACAGTTTCTCATCTCTGGATGAAAAAGGTTTTGTGCAATATCATTTTAGGGCTTTGCCAGATTGACAACGAAGCTTTGAGGCAAAGGGGTGGATTTTAAGGCAAAGGGATTGGAAATTTTTTGAGGAAGAGGTAAGCGTAAGGCATTTTATGCTGTGTACTTGAGGAAGTTTTTGATGAGGGCAATGAATGAGGTTGATCTGGGACTGAGGTTGATCTTGTCTGCGTCCGCGTGCTTGGCTTTCAATAGAACACCCTTCCTTGGGAAAAGGAAATTGTGCTATTTCTCAAGTGGCTTCTTCTTTACTTGCACACCCTTGGGGCTTTGGTATTGAGGGCTGATATTAACATTTGGCAGCTTTCTCATAAAAGCTTTATGGAAGATGAAAGTTTGGGCTTTGAAAAAAAATATCGAAAAAATCTATTTGGGCCGGTTTTGTTGATGATTCAAATCGTCATAAAGACAAAGCAACTTCGTTACGATTTTCTTGCACTCGTTTGCTTCTTCTTTGGAAAGCAGCTTATCTTCCTGAAAATAAAAAGAGTACTTAGAATTTTAGAGCCATAGACCCAAATTTGTGCAATAGAAGAAGATATTTTTATGAAAATTTGATCGAGGAGAAAAGAGAAGCCTTAAGACAATAGGGGGTACACTGTGAGTGATGAAAACATGATGTTTGAAGGTGATGGAAAAAAATGCACCCTTGATATTGATGAACCCTCATTCATTGTGAGGACGAAAGCTTCGGTTCATGAAAATGGCTTAGAAATTGAAACAAATGAGGGATAAAAAATGAGGGGCAATGGAAAAAATGCACCATTGGATAAAGAACCACGGACTTTTTCGCTGGAAGAAGCGTTTCTGACAAGCAAAAATTATAAAGTCATCTTTTGTATTGCTTTCATTGTGGCAGCTTTAAGAACGGCTCTCTTCATACCAATGTTGCTTGAGTGGAAGTTGGCGGGGTGGGAAGGGGATGTCATAACAATTCTCTTTTGCATCGTGCAGGTTATATTAGATTTAATTTTTGTACTCATTCCTGTTGCCTTTGTGGTCCGTATCATCTTTACGCGTTTGTTGAAAAAAAAGATCGAGCAGTTGGATCAAGCACTCTGGAAGCGAAGAAAAACGGCTTACCAACCAAACAGCGTGTGAAGGGCGGGCAGAAAATGAATACTGGTCTTTATATATTCTCATGCATTGTAGGAGAGTTTCTATTCGTGCGATGTTTGAAGGTGATGAAAAAAAATGCACCCTTGATATTGTCTTTATAAAAGATGAGGGATACAAGCGCTTGATATTGATGAACCCTCATTCATTGTGAGGACGAAAGCTTCGGTTCATGAAAATGACTTAGAAATTGAAACAAATGAGGGGTAAAAATGAGGGGCAATGGAAAAGATGCATCATTGGATGAAGAATTACGGTCTTTTGCGCTTGAAGAAGCGTTTCTGACACGCAAAAATTATAAAGTCATCTTTTGTATTGCTTTCATTGTGGCAGCTTTAAGAACGGCTCTTCGCTTCGTACCCATGTTGCTTGGGTGGAAGTTGGCGGAGTGGGAAGGGGATGTCGTGGCAGCTCTCTCGTTAATTATGTGGCTTATATCATGGTTTATTTTTTTGTTCATCCCTGTTGCCTTTGTGGTTCGTATCATTTTCACGGTTCTGTTGAAAGAAAAGATCGATATGTTGGAGCAAGCAATCTGGAAGCGGAGAAAAACCGCTTCTCAACAAAACAGCGCATGAAGGGGCGGAGAAAATGATAGATATTAAAATGATGGATATTATTGTTGTACTCTCGTGGGGTGTGGGCTTGACGCTTTTCACGCTGGTTTCTGCTGTCGTCATGATGTTTATTTGGGCATTGTATTACTCTACTTTCAAGCGGGTGAGACTGTATTGCCAAGTGACAAAAGAATTAAGCCGCGTGCTTGAACAACCTGTCGCTTTTGAGCCGTCTAGTGGAGAAACGCCGATGATTAAGCCGTTATCTGAGGAAAAAGAGTTTTCTCTTTCTGATGAAGAAATCTTAACGATGGAAAGTGCAACGGCGCTTTTAAAGAGTTTGGGGTGGAAGGTGGAAATTGAAGGAAAAGGAGATCATTTGGCCACCTATTATTTACCAGATCGTGAAGTGCAGTTTCTTTATAATGCTGAGAAGGGGTATCCGCGATTTGATTGTGCAATTGCGGTGGTTTCTGGTATCCATGCGGCGGCTTGCCAAACGATAGACCCTTATAATTCTGGAGGCTTGATTGCTCTTGAATTGAGTTTTGATGTGAAGGGGGTGGAAATTTTTGAAGAAAAGGTAAGCGTTGGATGTTTACGTCGTGCACTCGAGAAGGCTTTAGATGAGGCAATGACTGAGGTTGATCTTGGCAAGATGCTTCACTCTCAATATAGAATCCTGCCTTGGGAAAACAAAACGGTGGTCCCTCGGTTGGCTTCTTATTCCCTGCGTTATCTTGCGGCTCTGGCTTTGATGGGCGATGTTGAAACTTTACACTCTTATCACAAAAGCTTTATGGAAGGTGAGAAGCTGGGCTTTGAAACAAGCATCGAAGAAGAGCATCTGGAACGCGCGATGGTGATTGCTCAGGCGGTAGAAAAGACAAAGCAACCCAGTTACGATTTGCTTCAACAGGCGGCAAAGGATTTTTCCATGGAGGTAGAAAGCTATGAATGTTTTAGAGCTACAGATCCCAATTTGTGCAATAGAAGAAGAGATTCTTATGAAAATTTGATCGAGGAAAAAAGACAAGAATTAAGGCAACAGGGATATTTTGTTTACGAAAAGGACGCAATTTGTGAGGTTGATGGAAAAAACTATCGTCCTCATATTCTTTACATAAAGGATGGGGAGTTAGAATATATGGATGTAGAAATTAGGATTGATGAAAAAATTTATTGAGAAAAATAAAGAGTTTAGATAAATTAAAAAGAGCTTAAACCTAAAAATAATGCGTAAAAAGCGCGAAGTGTAAAAGCAGAGGGGAACAATGCAGGAGAAAAAAGCAACATTTGAAGTGTCTTTCTTTTCATTCAAAAAATTTATGGTGTCTTCAGTGGAAAGGCGTAAAGGGGTGAGGAGCTGTGAAATAATAGGGCGCCGCTTTTTCACTATGTTTTGCACATGTCTTATCATGATGGCTTTAGAAGTTCCTGCTGGTGCAAAATCTCTGGTACAGCCGTTGCAATGGATAAAATGGGAAGGAATTGGTTATCTTATTTTTCTCTTACCAGTGTTGATTTGGTTTTGTCTTCTCACTCCTCTTCCGATCATTTGGGGGCTTTATCGTTTTAAAGAGCGCAGATTGGAAAAAATAAAGAAAAAACTAAAAGAAAAAATAAAGCAGCAAGAGATTAATCAATGAGACTATACGCATGAGGGGTGAGATCGCGCTTTTTATTTTGTTTCTGCCGTTTGGATATTTTCTTCTAAATGCAGTTACAGTTTTTGCCATTTTCGTGAATATGATTATTGTGGCGCCTTATTATTCTTTAATCAAGCGTTTGAGGCTCTATTACAGAGTGAAAAAACAAAGACGTTTGATGAAAGAACACCCACAGCGTTTTTGTTTCTTTGAAAAAAGCGGAAAAGAAAAAGAGAGAGTGCCGCAAAACTTAGCACTAGAAACACAGATAAGTTCCTATTCGTTAAAAAAATGGCTCGCTTTTTCACGCAAAGATTATATCCTCCACGCATGCCTCTCTTTCATCATTATGTTTTTCAAAGCTTATGTCTATGTGATTTGCTCTAAAGGGATAGCTGAGATAGATGAGAGCAGATTTGAATATATTATCATTCTCTTGTTTTTCTGGTTTTTTTTATCGGTATGTATTTTTGCAACGATCCCTGTTGTTGTGATCCTTCGTGAAATTTTAACCCATCGATTGAAAAAGAAGATTCAGCAGTTGGAAGAAGTGACTGAAGCAACCCAATCAATCAATTTATACCATACAAATTAATTTATAAAGGGAAGGGGATAAAATGCATTACGAAATAGCGGCATTTTGGACGGTGATTTTGATCATTCTGCTGGGGGGTGTTTTTGATTTTTTCTTAACAATACCCATTGTGGCACTGTATATTTCTTTTATAAAGCGTTTGATATCGTATTACAAGGTTACGCGGCAATTAAATGCAGCGCTGAAAAAGCGTATGTAGCGCTCATGTCATGGGGGGAGGTGTGAGTTTTAGATCATGCCATTGCTTCACAGCTTGGGAGGAGGGCATGGATTATTTTTCTCATTTTACGCTGATCTCTGTTTGAAAAGGGCTGATGCCAATTAATAGGCTTGTAATAGGCTGTGGCTGTTTATCAGAAGTTTTCCTGTTTTCTGTGAATTTGCAAAATCGTAAAAACGTGAAACTGTAATGGCAAGGATGTATGGTTGCTTAAGAGCTGTGAGGGTTTTGGGGCGGTTGGGGAGAAGAGAGTGGCAATGGAGGCGTAAAGGCTGGATTGTGAAATGCGTCAAAATTGGAATGGGGGATTGGGAGAATGGAGGGCGTTGGGGGAAAAGGGTTGATGGCAATGAATAGGCTGATGATAGGCTTTAATGGGGCTGTTGATCGGCAGTTTGCTTGTTTTCTGTGAATTTGCAAAATCGTAAAAACGTGAAACTGTAATAGGGTGTGTGTGGTTGGTCAAGGGCTGTGATGGTTGTGGGGCGGGGATAAGCCCGTGTGAGGAGGAAAAAACGTTTGGTTCTGAAGCTGTTGATATAAGGATGCTGTTTAGAGGCGTAAAGGAGGGGGACTGTTCGTTCACAAAGCTTATGATGTAGAGAGTATGGGCTATTCAAGAGGGTGTTTGGGTATGGATAGAGATTGAGGGGGCTCGGCTTCTTTGCATGGCAAGAGGTATTGATCATAAGTTTTGTTTATTCATATGGTTTTTTATGGCATCCAGTACTTGTTGGCTTATCTCCTGATGTGTTAGCCATCGTAAACCTTTTGACGTTGTTTTTTGTCCTAATTGAATGGGGATAAAATCAACTTTGTTTTTGCGCGCGCACTCGAGGATCATTTGATCATGCGTGTTGGAACTAAAAATATGAAGAATACATGGTGGTTTAGGCAAAAGAGCTAACTGCTCAATTAATGCGCAAGAAAATGCATGGGCAGGTGAATGAATCCATAATATGCAATATTTTAGATCATGCCATTGCTTCACAGCTTCTAAAAATTGTGCCTTTGATGCTGCACAATCATAATCCAATGGCACACACATATGCTGTTTTTGCAATGCCTCAAGCTGGACTTTATGGGAAAGAAAGCGTGCAGCAATAATCACTTCTTGCGGCTCTAGTGATTGATACAAAGGGGCAAGCATCCCTGTGCCCCCTACCACTAAATAACGATAGTGCGCATCCTTTTTTTTCATGCCCCCTCCCTTATTGCTTTAAATCCCACCTCTTTGCTTTAAAAATGTGTACATTTCATCAGCAAGTCTTTCACAACGTGTTTGTACCTCGTCACTTATAACTTTCCAAGTACGACCTTCATCATCTGAGGAAAAATCTTCGTTGGAAGATGCGATTTGACATTGGAGTGCATAGCCATAAAGCGTGCGCACCAACGGCAATAAATGTTCACACGGTTGTGCGCATTTTTTGGCGGTACTTCCATGAGAGATAAGCCCAACAGGTTTATTTAAAAAGGCATTATAGCTCAAATTATCAAGAGCATTTTTTAAAACACCCGAATAAGACCCTTGATAAACGGGGCTTGCTAGAATAACGCCATCAGCCGCTGCAATGGTTTTTACAAACTTACGAACCGCAGCACTTGGATTAGCCTCAACCTGCTGATGATAATCTGGATCTGTCATCGGCAAGGGCTGTTCACGCAAATCAACCCAATGAAGTGATGCACCCCGCTTTATGAGGCAATCGGCTAAATAATTGGCTAAAGTTCTTGTTAAGGAAGGTTGACGCACAGACCCCAAAATAATTGCTATATTCAACAGGATTCTCCTTTATCTTTTCCCCACAAGCCTATAACGCAAGGCTTATAAAGAATTGTGAGTAAAATGGCGCGTATCATTATGCTGTCCATAAAGAGCAATTGTGATGATATCGCATCATCATAGAATCAGTCCATGCTAACAAGATTGTTGACAAAACAACACCTCAAACTTGTAAGGGAATGTTAGTGCTTTCATTAATATTAAAATGCTTGATCTCAAGAATCGCGGCTGTCTCGTGTCTTAGAAGCGCTTTTATGAATATATTCTGAGCTATTGGCTTGCAAGAACTCTAATGAAAAATGGAATGTATCGTCATATTTTGATTTATAATGATCATTGAGCCTTTTTAATTGAAATAAGAAAGTTGTAAGATTTTCTCATTTCAAATGTTCTTATTGCGCGATCATTTGCAAATCAATGGAAGTTCCTTTTTTTATGTCTTAAGTGGGCGGAAAACAATTGAGAAAAGAATAAAAATGCTTCTGTCTTTTCAAGGGATAAAGACTATCGTAGAAGCTAGATATGCCTGTTTTTGGGGCAGGGGTGGGTTTGTTGTAGGAGCCTTAGGCTAATGGGGGTTGTCCGTGTTGAGGAACGAGTTATGGCGTGGCTTGTCGCAAGGGGAGGGTAAGGCTATTGTAGAGGCCACAGGGGGCGTATATGAATGGTGCCGGATTACATTTTTTATTGAAATAATGGTGGTGATAGAGTTTATAGTAAGGGGGATATATTCATGGGGGCGCTATTGTTATCCCCTTCATGGGGGCTGTTCATGAAATGGGGGTGATGCGTGTTGGTTTGCAAGTGTTGAGAGATGTTTCTTTAAAACAAGCACCTGAATTGGCAAAAGTATTGGCAACATAAATATGCGATACGAGTGTTCTCTGGGGTGTTCTGTTTGACGATAATGGATGCAATTGTGCTTGAGAGGTTATTCGTGTCTTTATAAAGTCAGGGACAAACAGTTGCATAAAAGGGAAGAGCAAATGAAGGGGGAAAATTCCACATTTTATAACAAACGGTGCTCTCTTGTTTTTGGAAAATCATTTCGTTCTTATAAAGATCATATTATTATTTGTCTTATTTCTATCCTTATTGGGATAGGTTATAAAGCTCTTTTGATCCCATTAGAATCCAAGTGGACGTTGAGTGTATCGCAGGATAGCACTCTTTTGGCGCTTTTTGTGCTGCGTGAAGTCATCATGGTGTGTGTTGTTGCCTTGATGCCTGTTTTATTGGTGCTTTATCTCATCTTAACGTATTTGTTGAAAAAAAAGATTCAGCAGTTGGATGAGGCTATCCAGCAACGGGGGTACACAACCGATCAACAAAATAATTCGGTAAAAAACAATAGAGAAACAATAAGCAGTTTTTTTATCGTATACTTTTGGTTGATATTTCTGCTAAACGTCTTTTTTCCTGCGGGTGTTGTCATGCTCATTTTAGAATTTTATTATTTTGTTTTCAAGCGCGTGAGAACGTATTGTAGAGTGAAACGGGAATTAAAACGCATAAGAAAAGAGAGTGACAAGGCGCTTGTGTAGCTATCGTGAGGGGTAAGAGGTAATATTTGGAAGCTCATGACACAAGAAGAGGGGATGGTTGGAAAATCATCAGGTAAAGAGGATAAAGAGGCCTATCAGGTTTGTAATGAGGAGGATGCTCTTAATCATTTGGAAAAGCAACAGCGCTTTTAGAAAGTTGGGGTTTTTTGTTGAAAACAAGGGAAGCGCCATGCATCGCACTTTTCGTGGTTCTTAAAAAAGCGGGCATGAGATAAAGAAATGCGTTTTTCATAAAAAAAGGAAGAGCAATGAAGGGGAAAAATTCAGCATTTTATAATGGACTGCGCCATTTTTTCGAAAAAAGTGTTTTTTCTGAGAAAGAGCGTGTTGTCATTTGTTTCCTCTCCCTCATTATTGAGTTGTGGAACAGGATTTTCTTTCTCCCATCCTTAGGCAGCAAAGAGAACTTGACAGGGTGGCAGGATACACCCCTTTTTCTCTCTCTGTGTACGTTTTGGCAAATTATTACAGTGTGTGTTTGGGTCTTGTTCCCAGTTATGTTGATACTCTGCATAACATTGTGGCTTTTGTTGAGAAAAAATACTCAAAAATTGAAAGAAATAAACCAGCAACGGGGTAAAATAACCGATCAAAAGGATTGGTATAAAAAAGGCGATAGAGAAAAAAGGGGTGATATTCTTGTCATGATATTTGTTCTCGTGCTTATGTTCGTGACAGTGTGGGTTGCTGTTATTCCCATGATGATTTTGGAACTTTATTATGGTGTCTTTAAGCAGGTGAGAACGTATCGCTGTTTAAGAAAAGAACTGAAAAACGTCTTGAAAGAACAGGATACAGCGCTTGAGAAGTCATGAGAGGGAAAAAATAATGAAGAAATTATGAGAGATTCAGCCTTTATAGGGATTGCTCTCTATACCATTTTGCCTCTGAGATGGTTTGGTGCTCTTTATGGGTTGTCCGTAAACATTGCTTTAAAGGAGCAGTGTTGGGTGGCATTGAGTGGAAGAAAAGCCGATACTGGATCAGTGTTGATTAAAGGGAATAAGAGCCCGTGGGGTTTAGAGCCTAGAGTGAGTGCTTGGGACTTACTTTATCGTTTGAGACGTGAGGAAGGAACGGTTTTGCTTGTAGGGGCGCGCGGTATATGGGTTGTTTTCGTATTTTTAGGTACCTTGTTCATTCAAGCTTTGAAATGAATCCTATTGAAGTGGGGATGCAGGGTCATTTTCTTGAAAATAGGAGAATTTTTAGGAAGAAAAAGCTGAATTGTAACTATTGTTTATAGATTGGTACGGTTTGAAAATCTTCACTGTTTGAGATGTGAGGAAGGCAAGAGGGTGGCAAGGTAGCAGGAATATTATTATTTTTATTATGACGTAAGCCATAACGGCCTGTGTACTTTTCTTTATTCCAGGTGGTATTTGGGTTTTGCATCATCATAATGCGTAAATTGGAAAAAAAGATCCAGAAACGAGAAGAGGCAATCTCTGTGTGAGAGCAAATAAGCTCTCTGTCACACGGGTCTTTTCAAAGAGTGAGAGGGGAATACATGAAGGAGCAAAATTGGACATCAGAGCAAGAAACGCATAAAGGAGCGCATTCTTTTTCGCTCCAGAAAGTGTTGCTCTCAGCAAAGGATTATAAAGTTATTTTTGCTATTGCTGTTGTCATTGTCATCTGGAACATGATTCTAGGAATACCAGATGTATTAAATTGGCAGCTGACAGGGTGGCAATATGTTGTGCATGCCGTTCTCCTTAAAACAACGGACATTATAATGGTCTGTGTCATTATTTTTATTCCGGTTATGTTACGGCTTCGCACCAAAGTGACGGGTGAGTTGTACAAAAATATTCAGAAACTAGAAGAAGCAATCTCTGTGCGAGAGCACATAAGCTCTCTGTCGCACGGGCTTTGTAAAGACTGAGAGGGAAAAAATGAACAGTGATCCTATAGCCGTATTTCTATTAGATCCCGAGTTTTGGGTATTTATTGTTATTTGCATGATCATTATCATGCTTGTTTTAGCTCTTTATACCTCTGTCTTTAAACGGATGAAAATGAATTTCCAAGTGAAAGGCGCGCTGGAAAGAGTGCTTAAAGAAAATGATCTTGCAACGCAGCAGTTTTGGAAAGATGAAGCCGTGGTACAGGAGAGGCGTTTGCAACTAAAGGAAAAAGAGTTCTCTGCCGATTATGATGATGATGAAATTCTCACGATAGAAAGTGCAACAGGGCTTTTAAAAAGCTTGGGATGGTCGGTGGAAATCGAGGGAAAGGGAGATTATTTGGCAACCCTCTTTTTACCAGATCGCGAAGTGCAGTTTCTTTATAACGAGAAACGAGTGGAAGAGTTTTCGCCTTTTGATCGCGGACTTTTAATTATGAGCGGTATTTTTGCGGCGGCTTGTCAGACGATTAATCCGCATAATTCTGGGGTTTTGCCAACAGTATTTATAAATTTTGTGTTCAATGGATTGGAAATTTTTGAAGAAAAAGTGAGCGTCCAGCTTTTAAAGAAAGCTCTCGATAAAACTTTAAAATGGACAATGGAAGATGATTCTTTGCTTGAAATGTTTCGCTCTCAATATAGTATTCCCCCTTGGGAAAAAGACTCTTTATCTTGGGCAACGGATGGAGACGTAGAGTTTGCACCTTATGCTTTGCTGCATCTTGCTGCTCTTGCCTTGCTGGGCGATGTTGAGACTTTAGCTTCTTATGACGAAAGTTTTACGGCAGGGGAGAAGCTTGGCTTTGATGAAACCATTGAAAAAGTCCATTTGGAACGCGCGATGGTGATCGCTCAAGAAGTGAAAAGGGAAGGAAAGTTCAGTTACGATCTACTGGAACGGGTTGCTGAGAAGTGGTCTATAGCCATGGACTATCAGTTTTTCAGAGTGAGACCCCCTAATACGTGTAATCAAAAACGAGATTTTCATAAAAAAATAGTCGAGAAGAAAAAACAAGAATTAAGGGAACAAGGGTTTGAAGGGGTGAGTGATGAACAGTTCGTGTTTGAAGCAGAGGGGGTAAAACATGCTCCTGATATTACTTATATTAAAGATGGTAAAATCGCATTTATGGATATAAAAATTGATTAGTTTATTCTCCTGTTGAAGAAAAGCACTTTTATTTAAAAGATGTGAAAGCGTCTCAATCATGGCGCTTTCACATCTTTCTTACCAGAGCAAAATAAAGGGCTTGAAAAATCGAGAATAATAGCCAAGATTTTAAAAAATAGACTGAAAATGGCTTGATCCTCAAGAATAGAGGAGAAAAATCAATTATAAATTTTTCTATCTTCTTTAAGACGGTTCTGTTGTTTTGTTAGAAAATGCTCATAAATTATCGCTTATTCAAGCGGTATGAGGGAAGGTCCATTGACTAAAGCGCTTATAGGGAGGAGCTTTAAGGGTTAGAGCCTTTGTCATTTGAGATGAGAGGAAGGCAAAAAATGGCATTTTTGAGCAGTGTTAAAGTCTTTTTCCTTTGAGGTGTTTTTTGTCTTTTTAAGAAGTCCTCGCCAATGAAGCAGCGCTTGTTAAGCCTCAACAGCGTTTCAGTATGGTGATATTGATACAAAAATTTATGGTATTTTTGTGTTTTTCAGTCTGCTTCATGGAGATCTGTAAGCCAATCCGATGACATAGGAGATGCATGGTCATTTTCTTGAAAATAGAGGAATTTTTGGGAAGAACAAGAGGATTGCGGACCCTTATTAACGAAAGCGCTATGGGAGGGAAGCTAAGGGGGTAGAGCCTTTGTCATTTGAGATGTGAGACAAGTAAAAATGGCATTTTTGAAGGCGATGATAGATGATATTTGGCCAATAAAAATAAAAACACAATAAAAACTAAACTAAAACAAATGAAAAATTAAACTAAAAAAGGCCCCATTTTATAAAGGGCCTTTTTATTTAAATTTTACAATATATACAAAACGTATATAACCTTACTTTAAGAACTTTTTGTATCTTATATTCTAGTAGCAACAAGTTGTACGAAATATATAATAATTGATCCTAAAAAACCAGCTATTGCATTCAATAAACTTTTTCCTTTTTCGTATATATCGTTTATTGATGCTTGTTCTGATGCGCTTCTATTACTGATTCTCAGTATATTCAATGTATCCGATGTGTCCCTTACTTTTTTAACAAACTGTAAATTTGTTTTCTCAATAGTATAAGGAGCAACAATAGGAGAGGGTTGTTTATTGACTATACGATCAGATTTTTGAATCGCGAGAGCTAAACCACTTGTAATAGCCCCAGCTATGAAAAAATATCTGATATTCATAGTTTTTCTCCTATATTTATTTCGATAAATAAATATCGATACGTATCATATATAAATACGATTTAAATAACTATAGTAAAAATACAACAATCACAAAAAAGAATAAACTTTGCCTACAAATTGACAAAATTTACCCTTAATTGCCTTAATGAATTCTTTCAGATTTGATTTTATGAAGGCGTAAAAAAGTTTGAAAGCTCTGTAGAGAAGTGGAATCCCATAAGGTGGGTGATACAATAGTTGCTAGCAAACTTCTTTTTGTGCCTTTGACCAAGGATTCATAAAAATGAGGGTTCATAAAAATGAGATGCGATGAAATTTGAGTAAAACCCTTGAAGGGAAGGATTCACTCTATTGAAGGCGGAGTGCATCTTTTCCATGGATTGGATACTGCCTTTATGAGGGTTTGGCGGTATCCGTTGAGGGGAAGGATGCACTCTTTTTGAAGGCTGGAGTGCATCCTCTTATAGATTGGATACTGCCTTATGAGGGTTTGGCAGTTTCCGTTGAGGGGAAGGATGCACTCTTTTTAAGGCGCGGAGTGCATCCTCTTATAGATTGGATACTGCCTTATGAGGGTTTGGCAGTTTCCGTTGAGGGGAAGGATGCACTCTTTTTAAGGCGCGGAGTGCATCCTCTTATGGATTGGATACTGCCTTATGAGGGTTTGGCAGTTTCCGTTGAGGGGAAGGATGCACTCTTTTTAAGGCGCGGAGTGCATCCTCATAGATTGGATGCCTCCTTTGAGGGTCGGAGGTATCTCTTGAGGGGAAGGATGCACTCTTTTTGAAGGCTGGAGTGCATCCTCATAGATTGGATGCCTCCTTTGAGGGTCGGAGGTATCTCTTGAGGGGAAGGATGCACTCTTTTTGAGGGCTAGAGTGCATCCTCTTATGGATTGGATACTGCCTTATGAGGGTTTGGCAGTTTCCGTTGAGGGGAAGGATGCACTCTTTTTAAGGCGCGGAGTGCATCCTCTTATGGATTGGATACTGCTTTATTGAGGGTTTGGCGGTATCCGTTGAGGGGAAGGATGCACTCTTTTTCAGGCGCGGAGTGCATCCTCATAGATTGGATGCCTCCTTTGAGGGTCGGAGGTATCTCTTGAGGGGAAGGATGCACTCTTTTTGAGGGCTAGAGTGCATCCTCTTATGGATTGGATACTGCCTTATGAGGGTTTGGCAGTTTCCGTTGAGGGGAAGGATGCACTCTTTTTAAGGCGCGGAGTGCATCCTCTTATGGATTGGATACTGCCTTATGAGGGTTTGGCAGTTTCCGTTGAGGGGAAGGATGCACTCTTTTTAAGGCGCGGAGTGCATCCTCTTATAGATTGGATACTGCCTTTATGAGGGTTTGGCAGTTTCCGTTGAGGGGAAGGATGCACTCTTTTTGAGGGCTAGAGTGCATCCTCTTATAGATTGGATACTGCCTTCATGAGGGTTTGGCGGTATCCGTTGAGGGGAAGGATGCACTCTTTTGAGGGCTGGAGTGCATCCTCTTATAGATTGGATACTGCCTCATGAGGGTTTGGCGGTATCCGTTGAGGGGAAGGATGCACTCTTTTGAGGGCTGGAGTGCATCCTTTCCATGGATTGAATGCACTCTTTGGAGGCTAAAGTGCATCCATAGGGAAAGGCATATTCCATAAGAAACAGAGATAACCAAAAGATTTGTTTTTATATTTTATATTGATAGGTTGCTGTATTTGCGAGGGCTATTCATTCTTTATTCTCAATATTTAAGATGATTATGTGATAAGGGTTGTTCGTCAATACAATCGTAAAAGACGCTGAGTATTTTTATAAAAATTGAGATATTTTTGTGCCTTTTTCTTGTTTTTTTTGTGTTTACACAAGATATGCACGGCTTTTCAACAGTTTGTTTTTTTAGCTTTGCTAATGGCGATGGCGTTGGCTAAACACTTCAATCGTTTTAACTGCTTCAACACCGCCTTAAAAAAACAGTGCTTTATAATATGACAAAATAAGCTGTATAACTTTTGATTCTTACGCGATGCTAGAAAAAGGGGAATGTTAGGAGAGATGTTGTCTATATTCTTAGTTTATCTCTTAAGGTAGGAAGATTAACATATTTTCCGGATCTATTTTTATTCGGTTTGACGGTTAAAGAGCAATATCTGAATGGAATCACACTTGTCTCATGTTTTTATTCTCACGCTTTAGATTTTTTCTCATAGGGATTTTGTTTTTAATGGGGGATTTTAGTTTTTTAATGGGAGGTTACGCGACTCACGTAAAACAGAATGTTCTAAATAGAATATATTTGTGTTGCACACTTACCTACTTGTTTAAAAACATTATGTTATCTTATCATCACAATTATATTGGTGATTGGGGATATTGGTAAATCTGATAATGGAGAAATCTCTTGCGAAGTGGATAAGTCCTTCTTTAAATTCTCATAAGGAAAAGCCAGTACACTATTATACTATTCGCGCCTCATATGATGACAGCCTTTGGCTCTTGAGCGTGTTCATAAGAGGCATTTTGATTCTTTATCTTTGAAGTGCGTTATTTCATATGTCTCTCATGTTTGTAATGTGGAAAAGACAAGGTGTTGATTGATGCAACATGAAATAAATTTAAAATGAGAGAATCCCTATGATATCTGCGTCTCTTAATTTTATATGGATAACGGGATATGATTATAAATCAATATGTTGTCGTGATACATCAACCTGTTGGGGGGGCGATAAAGAAAGTTATCCAATAGTTAAGTCATTCTGTTATGCCGTAAAACACGGTCATGTGAGGTTTGGTGATATGAAGCAAGCTTCCTTGGATATGTTTTAAGTGTTTTTTTAGGGCGTGGTGAATCTTTGAGACAGAGCAAGCTTCTGTTGCGCCTTGAGTTTAGCGGAAAATCCTGAATAGAAGCCAAGAGGGAATGGCAAACCAAGAGGGAAGTGTATCCAAGCTGTTTGTAAATCAGATTGAGTTAAGAATCTTTGTTCTTTAAGAATGGAACGCAAGTCAATTTGACAAAAGAATGATCTATTTTGCGGGTAAACCTTATGGAGGAATATCACAAAGCTCATAAGGAAGTGATTTAAGACAATACAGTTATAAAAAAGTACAGTCATAAAAAAAGTCCTCTGTCGCAATCAGAGGACCAAAAAGCAGGAGAATTTTAACATTGACTCGCAGGACGTGTCAAAAAAGAATAAATTCAAAAGGCCGTACTAATACAAAAAAATCATACTTAAATAACCTACCACATTATAATTAGCAGAGAATTGAAAAAATAGCAATATAAAAAATACTTTTTACAAAAAATTTTGTCATTTTGCATTAAAACTTAATACTTTTTTCAATTGAATATTTATTTTAAGACTCGATATTAATTAAACTATATTTAAAAATATTATGATGCATGCAAGCATCTTGAGAATATTCTTCAATAAAAAACGAATTAAGAGCACCTCATGATTATAGGATTGATATGGGGGAAGGCTTTTTGTTTTTAAGAGTTTAGGGTGTATCTTAAGTATGTGTGGGGGGTGAAGTATTGTCCTTTTGGGTGGGGGGGCAAGGTAATGGAAATGGGGGCGAGAGCTGCTCAATGCTTGAGCCCGTGTGTGTGGGAAGGGCTTTAGAGGGGGCGGGGGCAACATGGGAGGCCGCTTAAAATGGCGAGGAGGGGATTATTCAAAATGTTTATGGTTTGCATATCCCCAATGAAATGCGAGCAAGTCTAAACAATCTCGTAAATGATCGGCAAGAGAGTTTTGTTTGCGTTTTGAAGAACTTAATTCTTTTATCGCTTGTCCATAGCCGATAACGCGTTCAAGCAGTGAATAGCCAAGAATACCCAGTTGAACTTTGATTGTTCTTAAATGATTGGATGCTTCTATTTGACGTTCAATAGGGTGTGTGTACCCTTGGCTACAGGAAACCTTTTCACGGGTGTAGTCAAGGCTCATGTGGAGATCGGCTTGGCTTTGACGCCAGTAAAAATAAAAACGTTCTGCTGCTTTATATTGGGCTTTGCTGAGATGTCCTTTCGCATATAAAAGGGCAATGGGATGGCTTTGTGCATTGGCAATGGCATTGATAGTGCGCGGATTGCTGGAACTTTCTGGATGATTGGGTTTAAAATAAGGATTACTTGTTTCAACAGGGATTTCTTGCGTCTTTAAATGACCAATGTGCTTTCCTTTATCTTGATGGTCAAGTGGGCAGGTTTGCGTATTTTTTTTCTGCTTATGGGTCATAGCATCTCCTTAAAAATTTTAATTTTGCTTCTCGTTTTTAAAAAATGTTGCTTGCTCTAGGCAAAAGAGAGGGATGAGAGGAAGACATGTGTTGGAGTGTGCGTGTGGGTATGCGCTCTTGGGGGTGACTTGGACTGTTGCGCTTGTGTGTGGGAGCCCCATGGATTTGGCTCTTGAAAAGAGGGGTGTTTTGTCGCATGGTGGATTTTCCTTGAATGGCTTGATGGGGGAGGTGAGTGATGGCGCGCGGGCTTTTGTCTCTGAAGGGATTGGTGTTTAGCTGTATTGTGGCCTATGTCTCTGTGGCTGTTTATGTGGAAATGAAGGCGTTGGGGATGACGTGGGGCGTATTTTTACGGGCTGTGGCGTTTTATGGCATTCCCGGTATTTTCCTTATGTTGGGTTATGAAGTAATGCAGCGGCGTGGTGTAACGAAGGGTTTGTTCCTCAAGATGGTGTTGTTGAGCTTCATTTTGGCTGCTGTCATTGATTTTATTTATAAGCAAGCTGAGCATTTTGGTTTGACTCAGATGTGGTTCTCAAACAGGTGGGTGTTTAACATTCTTTTTGGCGTTGTCTTTGGTCTTGTCCTTGGTCTTATTTATCGTGGGGCAAGGCGTTTTGGGTTTAGACTTTCATTCTTTGAAAAGGATTGATCTTTTGCTGCATTTTTGGCATGGTCTCTGATTTTTGCTTATGAAGGAGCGGGGCGTATGGTGGTTGCGCGGGACATGTTTTTGAAGGGGCTGGCGTTTTGCTGCGTTGTTGGCATGGTCCTTGGTTTTGCTTATGAAGATGCGGGGCGACCGGCTATTACGTGGGAGGTGTTTTGGCAGGGGGTGGTGATTTCTTGCATTGCTGGAGCGACCTTTTGTTTTATTGTTGTGGGAGCAAACAGTAGAACTGTATCGTGGGGCGTGTTTTTCAAGGCTGTGGTGTTTTGCACCATTGCTGTAGTGGTTCTTGGCTTTGCTTATAAGGGAGCGAAGCGTTTTGATATATCATGGGAATTTTTAGTGATAGGAGCGGTGTTTGTTGCATTGCTGGAGCTGTCCTTGGTTTTGCTTATGAGGGTGCGGGGTAAATGGATATCGCGTGGGGTATTTTTATTGAAGTTTCTGGTGTTGGGTGGCGTTGTTGGAGCTGTTGTTGGGTTGGCACATGTGGGAGTAAAGCATATGGGGGGGCGCTGGTTTGTGATCTCGAACAATGAGGTGTTTCTGGGCACTATTGGATTTGTTCCTTTGTTTGCTTATGAAGGTATAAGGTGTGTGCGTGTACTGTTGGGATGGTGCTTAAAAAGAATGAGCATTTCTCTTTTCCACGGGCGTGGTCTTTGATGTTCTTTCTGTGAGGGGTATTTGATGTCGAACGATGTGATGTTTTGGCAGTGGTTGGGGTTTTTCTGCCCTTTGGCTCTCGCCTTTGTTTCTATTTATGTGGGAATAAGGTTTTTCGGGTTTACAAGGAAGGACTTTTTTAAGGGTGGGGTGCTTGCATTCTTTGTTGGCGTGACCTCTAAGTTTGTTTATGCGAAAGCTGAGCATTTTGGTTTGGCTCAGGTGTGGTTTTCAAACAAGTGGGTTTTTTACATTCTTTTTGGCATTGTCTTTGGTCTTATCCTTGGGCTTATTTGTCTAGGGGCAAAGCGTCTTGGGTTTAGGATTTCATTCTTTGTAAAGGATTGATCTTTTGCTGCATTTTTGGTTGTTCCTTGGTTTTGCTTATGAGGGTGCGGGGTGTATGGTGGTTGCATGGGACATGTTTTTAAAGGGGCTGGTGTTTGGTGGCGTTGTTGGAGCTGTTGTTGGGTTGGCGTATAACGGAGCCAAGCATATGGGGGCGCTGGTTTGTGATCTCGAACAATGAGGTGTTTCTGGGCACTATTGGATTTGTTCCTTTTTTTGCTTATGAAGGTATAAGGTGAGTGCGTGTACTGTTGGGATGGTGCTTAAAAAAATGAGCATTTTTCTTTTCCACGGGCATGGTCTTTGATGTTCTTTCTGTGAGGGGTATTTGATGTCGAACGATGTGATGTTTTGGCTGTTGTTGGGGTTTTTCTGCTTTTTTGCTCTAGCCTTGGTTTTTCTTGATAAGATTGCCAAGCGTCGCTCTGTTACAGGGTGGATGTTTTGGAGATGGGTGGTGCTTTATGGCGTTGTTGCCACCTACCTTGGTTTTATTTATGTGGGCGTGGGCAGGCGCGCTGTTGACGGGGAGCTGCTCTTGAAGGGGGCGGTGTTTTCTTGCATTTTTGCAACTGTCCTTGGTTTGCTGCATCTGGGTGTCAAGAGTATGCCTGTTGCGGGGCAAGTGTTCTTAAAGGCAGTCATATTTTGTTGCATGATGGGCTTTATCCTGTGGTTTGCTGCTGTGGGCGTCAGGGATATGGATAGCATAAGGGCGGTATTCTTAAAGGGATTGCTCTTGACTGTATTGTTGAAAGTGCTCTTGGGGTTCTTTATACGCGAGCAAGGTGATACGGTGTTACAGAGGTTGTTGCGTGCTTTGAATTTTGTGCTGTTTTGCTGCATTTTGGCACTAATCCTTTTTTTTACCCGTCTGGGAGCAGAGAATCTAGGGTTGAGCTGGCTTTGGTTCTCGAATGATGGGATGTTTTCCTTTATTGTTGGATTTCTTTTTCCTTTGATTTATCAGGGTGTAAGGCGTGCGCGTGTTCTATGGGCTTGGTTCTTAAAGTAGGGGGTGTTTTTTTGTCTTATGGGTGTGATCTTTAATGGGCTTGCTGTGAGGGGTATTTGATGTCGAACGATTTGTTTTTTTGCTGTTATTGGTGTTTTCCTACCTTTTTATTGTTGTCGTTATTGGTACTTATAAAGTTTTCAAGCGCTTCGATATTCCGTGGTGGCGGGCGGCGTTTTATTGTATTTTTGGTGTTTCCCTCTTTTTGAAGGAAGTGCTGTTTTATTGCATTTTAGGAGTCGTTCTTTTTTTAGCTCTTGAGGGGATGGAGAGTATGGACATACCATGGGGACTCCTGTCCTTGATGGAGATCGTGTTTGCAGCACTGTTGGAGTGGTTTTTGATTTTGCATATGAGGGGGCGGCGAGATGGGGTGGTGACGCGTTGTTTGTGGTTATTGAAGGGGGTGGTGTTTTGCGCCGTTGTTGGAGCGACCTTTTTTTGTTTCCGTCTGGGAGCAGAGAATCTAGGGTTGAGCTGGCTTTGGTTTGCGAAGGATTGGGTGTTTTTCATCATTTGTGGATTTATCCTTCCTGTTGTTTCTGTGGGAGCAAGGCGTGCGCGTTTGAAGGCGGAGGCGTTTTTAAAGAGAGTGGGGTTTATGGGGTATTACAGATAACGTCGAGGGAATGATTGTTCAAAAGAACAGCGATAGCGGTAGGTTTGGGGATCAAACCAAAGCCCTATTTTGCCTTCAAAATCACCAGAACGTTGTTTGGCAATATTCATAATGACGCCAGGGCGTTTGGCTAAATCTGCTTTTTCTTGTGCGAGAGAAGCGGCAAAGATTTTGTCTTCTAACGGTCGATTGCGCCAAATGGTGATAATGTTAAAGGCATTGGCACCAATTTCTGAGGCGCCTTTAATGTCTTCTGTGCTGGGGATATCTTTATCCAGACCGCCTTTTCGGGCATGGGCTACAAGGTGAATATGTACATTGTTTAAAACAGCCCAATCAACCATTTTATAAACGGCTTGTTCTTGTCTTGCATAATCATCAGAGGCAATGCCAAGCCGCATCAAACTGTCGATGATAAATTGATCGCAGCCATAGCGCGCACGGCAATAGTCAAAGATTTCAAGCAAGGTATCTACGCTCGATTTGCCAACATGCTCATAAAGAATAAGCCCTTCGTCTAAAAAATGAAGAATCCGTTCAATTGTCTCTTTTGTAGGCTGTTCTAAGCCGCCCGTTTGTTTGGTTAAACGGCGAAGTGATTGTTCTCCTTTCATTTCTAGAGACGCTAAGCAAAGGCGACTCTTTTGTGCAATCCAATGGGGAATACAGTCTGATAATAATTGGCTTTTACCTGCACCACTCGCACCACTCCAGAGCGTTAATTCTGCTGGGCGGAAATGCAATTTGTCCTTCAGTTTAGGATAGGGAACCGTATAACCAAGATGTTTTTCAGGCTCTGGCCAAAAAAGCCCAATCACTTGATCTTTATAGTCTGAGGCGCGTCGTAAACCTTCTGGTGCAAAGCTTTGTGCTGAGGAAAAGGCGGCTTTTATGGTGGCTTTATCAATCCCTGCGGTTAAACAGTCATTGGCATCTTTAAGGGGTAAACGGACACGGTAGCAACGGTGGCGTCCAAGCCTGCTGGCAATCTCACGGGCTGCTTCTTCTCCGGGCTTGTCCATATCGGTGGCTAAAAAAATCGTTTCAAAAGATTCTAAATGATCAAATTCATTTTCAATCCAGTTGTGTTTGCCTCCACTGCCTCCTCCAAAGGGAACAGAGACCGCCGGATATCCATAGGCGGCTAAGGAAAGTGCATCAATTTCTCCTTCAGTGATAACAATGATACGGTTTGTTGAAGAAAAAATGGGGAATGGCGCCTGTTGGAGCGCATGCGTGGGTGCCTGTTGGTGTGTGTGTGTAGAGGCGGGGTTGGTTGAGGCAGTGTTTTGGGGCGCCTGTGTAGAGGCGGGGTTGGTTGAGGGGGTGTTTTGGGGCGCCTGTGTAGAGGCGGGGTTGGTTGAGGGGGTGTTTTGGGATGCCTGTGTAGAGGCGGGGTTGGTTGAGGGGGTGTTTTGGGATGCCTGTGTAGAGGCGGGGTTGGTTGAGGGGGTGTTTTGGGATGCCTGTGTAGAGGTGGGGTTGGTTGAAGCGGTGTTTTGGGATGCCTGTGTAGAGGTGGGGTTGGTTGAGGGTCCCTGCTGCTGAGGTGTGTGTTGGAATGCTTGCTGAGGTGCGTGCTGGGTTGCTTGTTGGGGCGTGTGCGTGGCGGGGTGGTTTGTGGGGTAAAGGGCTTGCCAACCAAATAAAATCGGTTCACATTGGGAGGCTGTTGGTTTGGTTTTTGCTCCTGCTTGTGCGAGCCGTTCTTTGACTAAAGCAAGGGTGCCGTCGGGTTTATAAAAGGGAAAAATGATTTTTTCACCATCTTCTCCTATGCGGTAACGCTTTATAATCTCTAAAGGAATGTGGCGTTCTTCGTGGAGATAGTTTTTTACAAGATTCTGCGGGCTCTGCCCTGTAGGAACCGGTGGACGGCGATAGGAACGATGGGGCGCCATAAAGGGTTTGGGGCGTGTCAGATTGAGAGTCGCGCGTGCTTCTTCTAAGGCTTGAGAAAGGCTAATGCCTTTGACTTCACACCAAAGGTCTAAAAGATCTCCTCCAGTGCCTTCTGCAAAATCATACCAAAGTCCTGCTTTACTACCACTCAAGCAAATCGATAAACTTTGACCAGCTTCACCACGTGTGTTGCCTACAATCCAATTGTTGCCTCGTTTGTGCCCTTGGGGAAGAAGCATTTCTGCTATTCTATCTGCTTGTGAGATAAGTTTTTGTTTGATTTCAAAAATTGTGCTCATGGTCATTCGTGATATTATTGTCGTTTTTCTCAAGATGTGAGAAGTGAGGACTCTGTTTTTGCTGTTCTCACCGTTTGATCTGATCGTAAAGTCCCGTAGTGCTATGGGGCTTGCCAGTCTACTTTGAGAGCTTCTTTGCCGCTCTTTTCTTGCCAATGGTCGCGAAACTTCTTGGCTTGCCAATGGGCTTGGCTCTCACTCAAACCTTCTGAAATGGCTGTGTTGATGTTTGTTTGCCAAGAGCATGGGGAAGTGGCGCCTTGGGAAAAGGAGGAAGGTGGAAAAGAGGAAGGGGGTGCAAGAAGGGTGGGGTGGATATGCCTGTGAGGGGGTGGTGCATGCTGGAGTCCTGTTGGGGTGTGTATTGGGGGGTATGCGGGGGGTGCCTGTGGGGGTCCTTGCGTGGGGAAAATGCTTTTGTGATGAGAGCAAAATGGTCGATGTTGTCTCGTTTTGCTGTGTAAAGAGCTTATTTCATTGTTGTTTTGCCGCCCTTTGTTTTGTTCTGTGTTATTTTGTCCGATGCTGTTGTGGTTTTGAAACATTTTTATCCCCGCGCGTGCTTGAAAAATACGTTGTTTTTGTGATGTCAAAAATTGTCGCTATAGTTGATCAAACTGCGGTAAAGCGTGTCGTTGTTCTCAGAGGTAAAAGATGAGGAGCCTCCCTGTTTTTGCTGTTCTTGCCGTTCGATCTCACGGCGAAACCAGTTGCGCCATGTGGCTTGCCAGTCTACTTTGAGTGCTTCTTTGCCGCCCTTAGCTTGCCAATAGTCGCGAAACTTCTTTTCTTGCCAATGGGCTTGGCTCTCACTCAAGCCTTCTGAAACTGCCGCCTTGATGTCTGCTTGCCAATGCTCAGGAAGACGATGCCCTTTGGCAACTGAGGTTGTGGTTTTTTTGTTGGAAGAAGGAGGGACGGAGGCAGGAAGATTGCTGGGGGGAAGAGTGGTGGCAGATTTTGTTTTTTCCCCCGTGACAATTTGCGCGATAGGGGCGGGAGTGAACTCGGCTTGGGGAGCATTTAAAGGGGAGGCGTTTTTTTGCTCCGTTTCTTCTTGGGCAGGCAAAGGGAGAGGTGAATCAAGAGCCGATAAGGGTGATGGGTGATCGCTTTGTTCAAAACTCTCTTCGCAGAAAAAACAAGGTTCTGTCTCATCAAACAAAATTTTCTTTTCTAAAACACCGTAAGGTGTTTCCTTTTCTTCTGCCTTTTGAGCTTTTGAGTTTTGTGTAGCATCTTTTGTACTTTCGTTAAGCAGTTGTTGCATCTCTGCATTGATTTTCTTGCGTTTTTTTGCCGAAGAACGACCCGCAAAGGATTTTTGTTCAAGCAATTTTTCACGCTCTTGAAAAACATTTTCGCAACGCTTGTTCCATAATCCATTGGCTAAATTTAAAATCTTACCCTCTTGGATGAGCATCTCTAAAACATTAACAAAAGTTCGCTTGTCACAACCACAAAGACGCGCTAAACGTTCTTTCGATATTTCTAAAGGTCGTCCACGGGCATACATTTCATTGAGAAGAATCGTATAGATTCCAATTTCGTGTGCGCGCATCCCACGTACACCTCCTAGAAAGTCATTTTGATACCAACAAACATATGGAAGCCTAGACGATTCATAATGAGGAGTTTCTTGTTGATTAGCGTGTTTCATACTGCAATCTACTTTCTTCTTTTTTATACATTTTTATTGATGATAAAAGCTCAAATAAGGATTTAACTTGTGTTGTTTTTGGCTCTGTTCGATGATGACTAGAGGCTTCTTTATGACGTTTATAAATGATTGGCTGTGCTTGAAGCGCATGCAAACTTACGATTTAAGATTGCGGTGATGGAAAAAATAAAGAATACCACACATTCTCAACGTACTTGCTTTTGGGCAGAAGCTTTGGAGAGTGGTCTTTTATATCCGGTAGGGTGGTTAAAGTGTTTTTATGATCTAAAAATAAAAAAAAATCCCCCTAAAAAGTAAAATTTGTTTCCTTAATTTTATCCTTTTTAGAGGATAATGCAAGCCCGTTTTATAAAAAGGACGTGTTTTTTTAAAAAGACGCGCTATATGGTGAAATTATGAATATCGATGGTTGGCGTCAAAGATTAAGAATCGCTTTGGAAAAAAGTGGGCGGTCAAAAAGATCTATCTCCCTCGCTGCCGGTAAAGGCGCGGGGTACCTTCATTCTATTCTTTCTGAAGGAAAAGAACCAACAATCGAATCTCTCTCGCGAATTTGTCACGAAATTAATATCAGTATGAATTATATTCTTTACGGGAAAGGGGCTAGCCCTGAAGATAAAGAATTTATAGAGCTTATTTCGAAACTCTCTCCGCAAGAGAGACAGGCGATTTTGACTCTTTTGCGGCGACCAATTGACGAAGCTTCAAAATAACTTCCTTCTGTGCTTTTGAATCAAGGCGACTCCAGTGTTTTATTAATATTATGTCACTCATTTTATCTCTCCTGTGTGTTTATAATTGCAATTTTGTAAGAACAAATAGAGAACAACAAAGGGGCATGAGAGGAACAAAGAATAATAGATTTTTCTTTACATATGTCATTTGAACCCCGTAGATATTTAAAATATATCTTTTATGAAGGATAAAATGGTTGACATCTCTCCTATAGAGGATATAAGACTAACGCTATATTTAGTCTTGTCAAGACAAGGCTATGCTTTATCAACTATCTAAAGGGGGAAATCATGAAAAATATTCCATTCGTTAAAGAGGATGAAATCATTATCGTTTTATGCGAAGAGGAAAATCCTTGTACTTATGAAGGAACAATCGACGAAATCGAAGAAGTGCTCGAACTGATTGAAGAATGTGAAACTGTTTATAGAGTTTTACGACTCGATCTGACAACTTCTCATGCTGAAGATATTACGGAACAAATCGCTGATTTTTATGTCGAAAATCATGAAATGAATGAAGAAAATACACACTTGCCGCCCTTCATTTTGAATAGTGAAGCTTATCATGCTTGTTTGAATGAAAGAGCGGCTTGCGATTATGAAGATAATCTCTATGGCTCTTATGAAAAACAGCATCGTTTACGCCCATGTGATGTCTTGACAGATTATTGGTGGTAAACATGCCAAGTTATCTCAAGACTTCGTATCAAGGGATTCCACTTTATTATGCTGGAAATATGCGAAATTTAATCAGACTCGAACCACAAAAACACAACGCTATACTTTTTATATCGCAAGAAGTGGCTCTGTCTATGGCAAAAAAATTGGAGGAAGAATATTGCCGCCATGATTTTTCCGTCGTGCAGTAGCAGGGTTGAAAAAGAAGCCGCAATGATGGGCCAAAGTGCTTTTTCATTGCGGTGACAATGGTGCACGTTATGCTTTCGTTCTTGGAGGGAAGCTTAGGGGAGCCGCTTTGGGGGGAGAGCTTTGCGCGGGGATTTTCTTAGCCGATATGGAAAGGGGGGGTATGAAGAAAAGAGCCTATATATGAGGAATTGTGGGCGCTTGTGTGGGGGAAGTTGCCGGCTGGTTCATTAGGGGGATAAGGCAATGGTGGGACAGGTCGTCATTCAGTGACTTGGAGTGATACGGAAAGCATGCTGGAGAACAAAAATGAAGGCTTAGGGGGAAGAAAAGCAGCAGTACAGACAGGTTCCAACCTATAAAAAGGCAAGTTCAAGGGGAAAGAGCCGGTTTTTGTGTTTTTTTAGGGCACAATATTGAAGGATGTTGTTGTCTTTAGTCCGTGTGAGGGAAACAGCTTAAAAAAAGGTGAATGCTTTAAAGAGGATATATTACAAAACACCTTAAAGATGAAGGGGAGAAATACTATGCCAATCATTATCGATTGTATTCAAGGAACAGAGGAATGGCAGCAAGCGCGTAATGGTTTGATTACGGCTTCGTTGTTTGAGATGGTTATGGCACGAACAAAACAAGGGCAAAAAACGTCACGCTATCAGAGTGTGATGATGAAATTGGCGGGAGAAAGAATTACCGGAAAAACCGTTGATGAAGGGGCAACACTTTCTATGCGACGTGGAACAGAATTAGAACCAAGCGCACGACAGCTTTATGGGAAACTGACACATACAGAACCTGAATGTATTGGCTTTGTTTTGGCAGATGATCGCGGACAAGGATTTTCCCCCGATGCTTTTGTGGGAAAAAATGGCTTATTAGAAATTAAAACAAAAAAACCTGAAATTTTAATCCCTCATTTCATGCAAAAGAGCTTTCCAGCAGAACATAAAGCACAATGTCAAGGGGGATTATGGATTTCTCAACGCGAATGGGTGGATTTAATGCTCTATTGGCCGGATATGCCCCCTTTGATTAAACGGGCTTATCGTGATGAAGCGTATATTTGCAAACTTGAAAATGAAATTAACCGTTTTAATGAGGCGTTGGAGAAGATGGTACAGCAAATTAAATCTGTTGGGACAGGTTTTCATATAAGAACAGAAATTGCTTTGAAGGAGGGGAAAGAAAGGGTGCTTGGAATGAAGACAAGGCGTATGCTGGAGGGGAAAACGAGAATGAGACGGGGTGGGAAGGGATCTTGTGTAGCGTTGAGGAGAGGCAAAGTTCTATAAAAAGGAAAGAGCAGAGGGGGAAAAGAGTTGGTTTTTATGTTGGAGGAGGGTGCCAAACAGGGGAAGCAGGGAGCATAGCGAACTTAGGGGACAGGAATGTGAAAGCATGGTCGGAAATGGGGGAAAGGGTGCTTGGAATGAAGACAAGGCGTATGCTGGAGGGGAAAACGAGAATGAGACGGGGTGAGAAGGGATCTTGTGTAGCGTTGAGGAGAGGCAAGCTTTAGTCATAAGGCAAGAAGTAAGCGGAAAAGCAGGTGGGTGTTGAAGGGAGAGAGACTTCGCGTGACAGCTATTGCTTGGGAAAATGGAAGAAGGTGTTTCAGAGGGGCAGTCAAGTGAAAAATAAGAGAGATAAGGAAGTACTTTGGGGGAAGATGTTAGGGAAGTGAGATAGGGGATGTGGGGTGCGGTTCTGTCCGCTTTTGTGTTGTGCCGTGTTTGGGGGCGCGATGAAAGGCCCCATGATGGCTAAGTTGCCGGACAAGTGCTTTTTCATTGGAGAGGAAATGGTTCTTGTGGTGCTTTTGTTTTTTGGGAAAGAGTCGTTTGAGGGGCGTTTTTTAGCCAATATGGGGAAAAGGATGTAGGGACATGAGAAAAAGCCTGTGTGGAGTCAAGTAGGCTTGTTGGGGAAAGGTTGGGGGGCGGATTGTGGAAGAAAATAGAAGGGTAGGGAAAACGGGAGAATAGGGAAAGAACGGATAGAGATATTATAATCTTTATGTTTTTCTACACTACCTTGTTATAGAAAATCAAAAATGACCACATTTTGTGAATTCACTGTGGGGCTGATCTTAAAGCTCTTCAAAAGCACTGATCAATAGATACTTCTCCATATAAATTTGATAAATGATATTAGTATGAGCCCGAAGATAAATGCACCAATCTTTACCAAATATCCTTTTATGCTTATGAGAATTAATAACCCTATACTTATTTATTCATAATATCTTCCATGTAAAATAAAATTATAAAATACATTACAGGTATTATTCCACAAATAATGAAAATTACATACGCGATACTATCAATTACACGCTTGGTATTATCTTGTCGTCTGTTCTCTTGGTTTCTACTAATTTCAGAAGCCTTGTGATTATATTTAAAAGTTTCATGATAGAACTGATTGTAAGCAGCTCTCTTTTGAGGATCTTTAAGAACTTCATAGGCTTCACAAATTTTTCTGAATTTTTGTTCTGCTTCGGTACTAGAATTATGATCAGGGTGGTATTGCAGAGCTAATTTACGAAAAGCAGATTTTATCTGTTTATCGTTGCATTCGTAGCTTACACTAAGAATTCCATAATAATCGTCTTCATTGACTATCATTAAATACAGCCACTTTGTGTATTGCTCTTATTTTACAAGATCATTTAATTGATCTCTTTTGAATGTATCAACATGTGTTATTTTTGTGTTAGAAATATGGTTAAAATCGTATTGAATGGCATGGCTGTACTTGGGGCTATTGTCTCTAAATGAGAGGAGATACAGTTCAAAACGCTTAAAAATGCAGGGTGTTTTTAATATTTTAGAAATATTTTTTTACAAAAATAGATTAAAAGAGAGACGATAAATCAAATGTAAAAGGGACGGCAATAATAGCCAAGGTTGTCATTATTGTAAATAAACAGGCAGGAACCTTAAATCTAAAACGCCAAAGTAAACTTATGGGAACAGACATTATCGTTGTTATTACGAGTGCTACGATAAACCATTGCAGGAATAAGTTCATTATATTAATTTCATTATTAAAACGATTTTGTTTTAGTTCTTCCTCTGAAACACAATCGATAATAGAAACGCCATAATAAACAGGAAATTTTCCACTTGGACAAGCGCTAACAGAAAATTGTTCAAGCTCTAACCATTCTCTTTCGCGTTCTTTTTCTAATAGCTTCTTTTTTATTTTTTGTTTTATATATTCTTTGGAAATACAGTTGATCGGAGCAGTTCTCCCAACAAAAAACGAATTTTTTGTACATCCACTTGTTGTATGATGCGTGAATAAAACAGTGCTTATTGCTATAGCAAATAAAGTGTTTAAACAGAGGGTATTTATTGGCTTTTGTTTCTAACAAGCTTTTATAAGTCATTTCTGTTAAATAAATCAATATGTGTTATTTTTGTGTTGAAAATATATGTAAAAACGTATTTAATAAAAATGGTTACAATGTCATAATGTGTCTAAATAAAGGTGTGGTACTGGCTAAAACCCCGCATATGTGGGGTTTTAGCTTATTGGAGGAGGTATGACAGCAGAAAATATAAGGGGATCTGTAGCCAAAATGGTTGTCCTAGGGTGGGGAGAGTAGGCAATATCCAAAATACTCCAAATGAAATATACTTGTTGTTGTACATTTACGCACTTGTTTTAATAAAGATATCTCGCTCTAAGCTCATTTCACAGCCATTTTATGCCGGCGTTCGTAAATTTCATACTGGCGCCTGTGAATAATATCGTGAGGGGTATAACGGTCAAGCCCCGTAGATTATAAAGTCCGTAGATTATACCCCCCAGAGATTATAAACATTGCGCACCCTATTTTTACTTTATGAAAAAGTAAGTTGGTACTATTGGGGGGCCGTTGCCAAAATTGCGGCATGGGCTGTAGCTCTTGAGACGATTCATAATCTCGTTTACTGGGAGGCTTTTTACGAAGAGATATGCTTTTCTTGGAAAGTTTCTCGCCATACGGATCTTTCTGCTTGTGAAGTGTAAGCGAAGAGGGGTGATTAATTTCAATAGAACAGAGGGAGAGAGCTTTTCACTCTTGGGGCTCTTATGCAAGACGAATAACGCTATCCGTATCAATCAAAGTATTCGTATAAAAAAGATGCGTGTTGAAAGAGGGAGGCTTAGAGCACGTGGAAAACCATAGTGTATAAAATTGGTAATGAGGGATCTTCTTTGAAAAGGCAGGCTATCAATTTTCTGGTATATGGGGTGCCTAGTATATGGGGATGTCTGTCATATGAGATGTTTGCCATATGGGAGAGTGGGGTGGCTTAGTGAAAGCTTTATTGAGGGGGACTTTATCACTGTTTGGTTTTTGCTTTTGGTAAGGGGTGGGGAGAATGGGGAAGGAATTGAGTTGAGAGGAGGTTCTGGAAATGGCTCTGTTAGATCAGTTGTAAATGACGAATAAGATCGATGAAGCTTATTCTAATTTTTAGAGGGAATGCTTGTGTTGCTTGAGGTGGATAGAGAGGCTGGAAAGATAAGATTATGGGTTTGGAGGCGGCTAAAGGTATCAATGGGATATGTTCAAACAATGAGTTTATAATAATTCATTATTGAGATTCAATTTGAATTTCAATGAGAGCCCGAAATAGTGTGAGATGTTCTTATTTCAACCCTTCTTATTCAGACGCTCTTATATTGAATCAAGTAAAATCGTTTGTTTGCATATTACAAACAGGGTGAGCTTGTGGGGAAAAATATTCAAGAAATAAAATATTGAAAAAATAAAAATGTCTATACCGTCTCAAGTGCTAAGAGCTGTTGCAACAGTGAGGCTTGGTAAAGAGAAGGATAGGGCAAATCTTACAGAAAGGAAAGAGGGGGGAGGCAAGGAAAGGGGAGGCAAGGGGTGGGGGGATATTCTTTGGGGGGCGGTCAATTTCAAAAGCCATTCGCAAAGCATTTTAGAGATTAAGTGTGTCATTGAGTCCATTGATTTTGAAGCTACTGATTTTGAGGCTATTGAAACGCATGGTTTAAAGGATGGAGGATTTGATGAAGCTGATGGAGGTTGGGGGAAAAGATTTAGGCTTATAGGGAAGACTTATAAGGGCAAGAAGAGAGAGGCAAAAGAAGAATAAAATGGTGCTGCGAGAGAGGATTGAACTCTCGACCTCTCCCTTACCAAGGGAGTGCTCTACCACTGAGCTACCGCAGCCCTTTTCAATCTTTGCGCTGTCTTGTGCCATATTGTCAGAAAATAGGCAAGAGAACATTTGTATATTCTTGCAAGAAAACGTATCTTATGTCATGACATATGTTTCTTATATGCTTAAATATCTAAATGAGTTGCTTGGATAGAAGCTCAACACTGTTTAAAAGGTTGCGCAATGACACAAATGCATCAAAAACAAAAACAAAATGAAATTAATCATCAAGATGAAAAAGCAAAACGACGTCAAGAAAGATTGGCACAACAATTGCGTCAAAACCTGAAACGTCGAAAAGAGCAAAGCCGAAAAAGAGCACAACCAGAGCTCTAAAATGCAAAAAGCTCTAAAATGCAAAAAAATGTTTTTTAGTAAATTTTTGCAACCAAACTTCTCAATAATTTGTTCTCATAGTTAGAATGCGTTCTAAAACGATTAATAAAGCATAACTTCCCGAAGGGGGACAATCCTTTGGAAGGGCAGGCACAAAGGAAAAGAGGGAAAACACGATGGATTCTATTCAAATTGTTGGGGGAGAAAAACTTCAAGGAACAATTCCTATTTCTGGGGCAAAAAATGCTGCATTGCCTCTTATGATTGCGGCGCTGCTTACAGAAGAAACGCTCACTTTAGAAAATATTCCGCATCTGGCCGATGTTGAATTGCTTATTCGTATTCTCAATAATCATGGTGTTGGATATGCCGTTGATGGACAAGAGTTTAAAGATGAATGCGTGAATTCAAGAACAATTCATTTTACGGCGCAAAAAATAGCTACAACACGGGCACCATACGAACTGGTGAAAAAAATGCGTGCAAGCTTTTGGGTTATCGGACCTCTGCTTGCACGATGCGCAGAGGCTTATGTTTCGCTTCCTGGAGGATGCGCTATTGGAACAAGACCTGTCGATTTTATCCTTGAGGGACTTAAAACTTTAGGCGCACAGATTACTATCGAAAATGGATATGTTCATGCAAAAGCGCTAAAGGGGTTAAAAGGTGCTCACTATCGTTTCCCTAAAGTCACTGTTGGTGGAACCCATGTGCTGCTGATGGCGGCGACAATGGCAAAGGGAACAACCACTCTTGAGAATGCAGCTTGTGAGCCAGAAGTGACAAACCTTATTCGAACTCTGAATGCTATGGGGGCTCAAATAACCGGTGAAGGAACAACAACGCTTACAATTGAAGGGGTTAAAAAACTCAACGGTGCTAGAGTACGCGTTATTGCTGATCGAATCGAAGCGGGAACATATGCAATGGCTGTTGCTATGACGGGAGGAGATGTCTTTCTTAAAAATGCAAATCCTAATCATCTCACAAAGGTGCTTAAGGTGCTCCAAAAAACAGGACTCGAGATTCAAATAGAACCTCAAGGAATTCATATTAAGCGAAATCCAAAGAACACCAAAATTATGCCCGTTGATATTAAAACAGGACCTTATCCTGCTTTTCCAACTGATCTCCAAGCGCAATTCATGGCGCTCATGACACGGGCTGAAGGAATCGCGCATATTACAGAGACGGTTTTCGAAAATCGTTTTATGCATGTTCAAGAACTCAATCGCTTAGGAGCACAGATAAAGCTTGATGGGCAGACGGCAACTGTCTATGGAACAGAGAATTTGCAAGGGGCTCCTGTCATGGCGACGGATTTGCGTGCTTCTGTTTCTCTTGTGATTGCAGCATTGGCAGCAAAGGGGGAAACAATCGTCAATCGTGTTTATCATCTTGATCGTGGATTTGAGAGATTAGAAGAAAAATTAGTCCGTTGTGGTGCAAAAATCCAACGTATCACAGTGTAAACCTGTTAAAGATATGCTGAATGCTTTGCGCTGTGGTTGAGGGGGGCGATTGCTTGGGGGCGTTTTAACACAATGTTTGCTTGTTGGGAGGGGCTGGGCTTGGCTGGTGCATTTTTAATGGTTTACTCTCTTGCTTGTGGAATTTTGGAGCCGTATATTCTTGATGATTTTCTCAATAGTTCTTTCAAATCTCCATCTTTCAAGGGTATGGCTTTTGTGGCTGCTGTTTTCTTTTCGGAATGGTTTTTCTTTCGTGTAAAGTTTTGCTTCTCTCACTCTTGAAGAGGCTCGTGATTATTGTCTAAGTTTCGTTCATGGCGCTCATGACGCGGGGTTGAGGGAAGCGCGCATATTACAGAGACGGTTTTCGAAAATCGTTTTATGCATGTTCAAGAACTCAATCGCTTGAGGGCGCAAATAAAGCTTGATGGGCGAGAGGGCAACTATCTCATGGAACAGAGAATTTGCAAGGGGGACTCATCATGGCGACGGATTTGCGTGCTTCTTGTTTCTCTTGTGATTGTAGCCCTCTTACTCTTGTTACATTGGCAGCAAAGGGGAAAACAATCGTCAATCGTGTTTATCATCTTGATCGTGGATTTGAGAGATTAGAAGAAAAATTGGCTCGTTGTGGCGCAAAAATCCAACGCATCACAGTGTAAATCTGTAAGATGTCTCTCAAAAATGGCTTTGGGAGGGGGTGATATGTTGTTAGGTGTGCTTTTGGGAGGTGTGATCTCAAAAAACAAGGTTTGTTAATCTTCTCAATGAACGTGGGTTTTATCTCATGGTTTTGGAGTTTTTACGAGCGGGCATAAAAGTTTGAGAGGCGGGGGTGGAGCTCATAAAATAAAGACTGTTTTTAAATTTTATTGCTAATTTCATGAAATTACTTTATTGGTAAGAGAATGTTTTGGTCGTCTACGCAGCGATCAACAGGGAATGAAAGACCCTAAACTTGAGACACGTATTTATCCAGCTTTATGGATATCCCGGATTTCCGGGAGCTTTTGTTATGTCCAGGTGCGCTCTAGCACTAAAAGCAAAAGGCTGAGTCAAGTTTCAGCTCTTTCAACTCCCGGAATACCAATGCGAGGGCGCTCGCAACCGGCAGGGGAGCTTGAAGTGAAAGCTAAAAATCCACACTTTAACGATATTTCGATAGGCAGAAAAATTCGCTTTAAAAGAACAATGATCGGGATGTCGCAAAAGAAATTAGGTAGCCAGTTAGGTGTGACTTTTCAACAAATCCAAAAATATGAAAAAGGCTCTAATCGTATAGGAGCTGGGCGTTTACAAGAAATTGCCGATATTCTTAATGTTCCCATTTCTTTTTTCTATACGGATCTCTCGACAAAAGAAAATGCCTTGTATTGCTGTGATGAAGGGATCGCAAGTAAAGAAGAGCACATCCTTTTGAAAAGTTTTAGAGAGCTCAAACCTCAAAAACAGAAAGCAATTTTGTGTTTGATTGTCTCATGAGATAAAAACACTGTTTTAAATTTTATTGCTGGTCTCCAGAAATTATTTTATGAACAAGCACTAGGGTTCTCGTCGTACAGTGTGGTTGAATGGTGAAACCCAAAGCCTGAAAATCCAAGATGAAACATTAGCCTGCTTTATAAGTATCGCGAGATTCCGGGAGTTTTTGCTATATTTACCTTATCCTTCTTTGATTTCCTCCCGCTCTACGCTCTAAAGGATGCATATTCCTGACTTAAGGGCTGCTCTGTAAACAGTCCGGCTTCTGTTGGCGGGGTTTTTGACCTACTCCTGACCCATTCATGTGGTTCACTTTAAAAAGGGCGTTACAGGGCAAGCCATGCCCATTTATTACACACTCTAAAAACACTTAATATGGAAAGTTTTACATGCCTTATATCACGGCTCTAAACAACAAGGTTTTACGGCACAACATGATAAACCGCGCTTTTTTTCAGTGAACACTAATGCGTATTGTTATTGGGTTTTTTTTCTGTTAAGAAGCATATGCAGTGTCGTAAAAGAGTTAAGTAAGAAATTTAAATAGCGCGTGAAGCATCAAAGAAACTTTGAAAAAATTTTTGAAAAAATTAGTTTAGGAGAGCTTTTTATAAAAGCCCGTCTTAGAGAGGCAGATAAGTCTTTCATCTTAAGATGGTTTGCTTTACGTTTCAAAACTTGATAAAAATTCAAAAAATATAAAAACTTCGAAAAAAATAGGAAGAGAAGCTTTTTCTGGTATGCAGGGGGGAAAATGGTCAATAAATTAGACAAAAAACAGATTATATTTTTAGCATTGCCACTCATCTTTTCAATCATTGTAGCTTTTTTGGTCAATATAACCATCAATAACATTACAGAAAATGGAACGACGCCTGATGCTTATTGGTTTGTAAGATCAAAGCCACTGGATATTTTAATCCTTATTGCATTTTCATGTTCTTCATTCATCTTATTACAAAAAAGGCATATCAGAAAAAATATCACTATTTCGTCCATGATCATCTTTGGTTTGTTTGCAACTTATTATAGTGCAAATGAATATATCAGACTTAGTCCATATGTAGGTCAAGATAATATGACATGGGCGGATGTTCTTCCTTTCTTTGATAGGATGGTTTTATGGGGTGTTGTTATTGGCGTTATTATCCTTGGTTACACGATAAAACTATCATTACCTAAAGCTTCACCTTTGAAAATTTCAAAAAATACGATCTTTGGTGGTGTTCAATGGATGAGTATGAAACGCCTTGAAAAGATTTTTCCTCGTGATGGCGAAGTCGTCATAGGAGAGCGCTATAGAGTCGACAAAGATATTGTTAAAGATGTCCCTTTTAATCCTAAAGACAAAACAACATGGGGAAAAGGTGGTCGCCAGCCATTGTTGACATATAAACTCAATTTTGATTCAACCCATATGTTATTTTTTGCTGGTTCTGGTAGTTATAAAACAACCAGTAATGTTATTCCAACTTGTCTCAAATATTCCGGTCCACTGATCGTTTTTGACCCTTCAACTGAAGTCGCTCCAATGGTAAAAAAAACAAGGCAGCTGTCAAACAGAAAAGTATACGTTCTTGATCCTCATGGTTCTTCAACGGAAACTTTTAATCCTTTAGATTGGCTGTTAGATGAAAATCTACCCCTTTATGAAAGAGAAGCGGGGTTGGTTGAAGTTGCTAGACTCCTTCTTTCTGAAAACGACAAATCAACTTCGACTGATCAATTTTTTGTATTACAGGCACATAATTTGTTAACAGGACTACTTGCGCATATTGTCTTTTCTGATGAATACACATTAAAGGAAAAAAACTTAAAAACCCTTCATACGATCATGTCAATGCCAGAACCATCCGTGATTGGAAAATTGCAATCTATACGATCAAATTCTCCATCCCAATTTATTCGTGAAACCCTTGGGGTGTTTACAAATATGGCTGAACAAACTTTCTCAGATGTCTATTCTACTGCTGCAAAAGATATACAATGGCTTTCACTCTCTAACTATGCAAACCTTATCAGTGGTCATGATTTTAAAACTACCGATATAACAAAGGGAAATATTGATATTTTTCTAAATATCCCCTCAAAAATTTTAAAATCTTATCCAGGTGTTGGGCGTGTCCTTGTTGGCTCTTTTCTCAGAGCTATGGAAGCCGCTAATGGTAATTATGCAAAAAGAGCGCTCTTTATTTTAGATAATGCTGATCTTTTAGGATATATGAACATTTTAGAAGAAGCACGTGATCATGGACGCAAATATGGTATATCTCTCATGCTTTTTTACAAGTCTGTAGATCAAATAGAACACTATTTCGGTTCGTCAGGCGTTATGACATGGTTTGAAAATTGTGCTTTTGTAAGCTATGCCGCAATAAAAGATATTAAAACTGCTGAAAATATATCTAAGGCATGTGGTCAAATGACCATTGAAGTGAAAGATTCAAGCAAACCTCTAGGAGGATTCCATACAAGAGGGACAGAAAATATAAACACCCAGCATAGACCTTTAATATATCCACATGAAATAACACAAGAAATGCGAAAAGACGAACAGATTATTCTTATGCAAGGGCAACCACCTGTTCGTTGTGGACGCTCTATCTATTTTAGACGTAAGGATTTAACAGCTCTTACTAATGAAAATAGCTTTTCTTCTTAATAAAGCACTTGTTTTTAGTTAAAATGAATAAAGTATTGTTGTATTTTTGGATGATATAATTAGAGATAAATCATTTTTATATTACATTTTTATAATATAGTGGCTTGAAAATGGGGGAGTCATGAGCGATCTTTCTGCTAAGAAGACAAACACCAAAAAAATCAAGACATAAAAAGAGTATCTTATCAATTATAATGCGTGGGGTGTTCAAGATAATACGTAGAATATTGGCTGTAATAGTTAAAAGGTTGCTTTACGCAATCTTCCTTATTTTATTATTCATTCGTAAACCAGTTTTTGCCTTCTTAAACTTCTTTGTTGGTGGCTTGGTTTTATTCCTATTTTTCTTTTTTGGGGATACACAGCGAGAGTTGCACCCTATGAACACCAAACAGCAATGGTCATTGGTTTTGTTATCATGATATTTCTTTGCTTGTTTGCTAATGATGTCTATGAAAGGCTTTTACTACGAGCTAATACGTCTAGCATCTCTTGATTATGATCTTATACTTATTTCAATAAATAGCGCTCACTTCGTTCGTATATAATTTAATCAAAAATGAGAGGTTATCTGCCTCTTATAAAAATACAAATAAAGACTGTTTTTAAATTTTATTGCTAATTTCATGAAATTACTTTATACCTTAAAGGGTAACTTTGGTCGTCTACGCAACGACCAAGAGGGATTCAAAAACCCCTAAAATCCGAGCGTAAAAATGAACCTACTCTTGTGGGTGTCCCGGGATTCCGGGAGTTTTTGCTATGTCCAGGTGCGCTCTAGCACTAAAAGCAAAAAAGCTGACTCGGATTCAGTGTTTTTGACTCCCGGAATACCAATGCGAGGGCGCTCGCAACCGGCAGGGGAGCTTGAAGTGAAAGCTAAAAATCCACACTTTAATGATATTTCGATAGGCAGAAAAATTCGCTTTAAAAGAACAATGCTGGGAATGTCGCAAAAGCAATTAGGCAGTCAGTTAGGTGTGACTTTTCAACAAATCCAAAAATATGAAAAAGGCTCTAATCGTATAGGGGCGGGGCGTTTACAAGAAATTGCTGATATTCTCAATGTTCCCATTTCTTTTTTCTATATGGATCTCTCGACAAAAGAAAATGCCTTGTATTGCTGTGATGAAGGGATCGCAAGTAAAGAAGAGCACATCCTTTTGAAAAGTTTTAGAGAGCTCAAACCTCAAAAACAGAAAGCAATTTTGTGTTTGATTGTCTCATGAGATAAAAACACTGTTTTAATTTTTATTGCTGGTCTCCAGAAATTATTTTATGAACAAGCACCAAGGTTCTCGTCGTACAGTGTGGTTGAATGGTGGAACCCAAAGCCTGAAAATCCAAGATGAGACATTAGCCTGCTTTATAAGTATCGCGAGATTCCGGGAGCTTTTGTTATGTCCAGGTGCTCTCTAGCACTAAAAGCAAAAAAAGCTGACTGAACTCAGTACTTTCAGACTCCCGGAATACGCATAAGAGGCGCTCGCAACCGGTAGGGGAGCTTGAAGTGCAAACTAAAAATCCACACTTTAACGACATTTCGATAGGCAGAAAAATTCGCTTTAAAAGAACAATGCTGGGAATGTCGCAAAAGCAATTAGGCAGTCAGTTAGGTGTGACTTTTCAACAAATCCAAAAATATGAAAAAGGCTCTAATCGTATAGGCGCAGGGCGTTTACAGGAGATTGCCGACATTCTTAATGTTCCCATTTCCTTTTTTATTCTGGTCTCTCAACAAAAGAAGACGTCTTGTATTGCTGTGATGAAGGGATCGCAAGTAAAGAAGAGCACATTCTTTTGAAAAGTTTTAGAGAGCTCAAACCTAAAAAGCAGAAAGCAATTTTAAGATTAAATTTTCGTTAGAATTAAAAAAAGATTAAAGAGGCTCTTGCTAAATAATAAATTATTATATAAAGCTTTTTCTAGAGAAGGGGGTTAACATTTCTCCTCCCCCCCCCCCGCAGAAATGTCCAAATAAAACCTCCTTCTCATCGTTTTAAAAATCACGAAAAATTTTATCCTTTATCCTTTATTTTTTTTAAAAGAGTGACTTATTTGTGCTAGAAAAGTTGCTGTATTAGGTAAATTGGAGGGCGGGGTGTTTTTAGTAGGGATTTGGGAAGGGCTGGAAAAGTCGTCTTGCCAAATAGAGTTCTCAAAAGAAAATCTTGGAAAGAAACTATCAAAGGGGTGGCTTAAAAGAAGCTACCAAAAATCCGGAACTTCAGGCTTTAAATGAGGACCAATCCGTACCGCCGAGACCTTTTCTGCTAAACCGGTGCGATCTGAAATCTCAACCGCTAAACCACAAAGGGTGGCAGGACCACATGCCGGTTCAAAACGATCTTGCTTCGTCTTATAAAGAAAACGGTGTAAGGGTTCTTCTTTATCCATTCCAAGAGATGAATTATAATCTCCACACATGCCTGCATCTGTTAAATAGGCGCTCCCACCTTCTAAGATCTGCGCGTCAGCCGTGGGAATATGCGTATGTGTGCCAACGATAACACTTACACGACCATCAAGAAAATGGCCAAAACATTGCTTCTCGCTTGTCGTTTCTGCGTGAAAGTCAAAAATAATCGTATCGGCTTGCTCCATCAACGAACAGGCAAGCAGAATATTTTCCGCTGTTTCAAATGGATCTTCTACTTTACACGGCATAAAAACGTTGCCCAACAGATTGGCGACAAGAACACGGGCGCCATTTTTTGCCGTAAAAACACCAGAACCTTTTCCGGGAGTTTCTTTCGAAAAATTGGCAGGGCGTAAAAAACGATCACTCTCATGGGCATATTGCAATGCTTCTTTGTGAGAAAAAGCATGATTACCTGTGGTGACAACATCAACACCGGTTATCAAAAGATCTTGATACGTTTCTTGTGTGAGACCAAAACCACCAGAGGCATTTTCACCATTTACCACAACAAAATCAAGCTGCCATTTCTCAATCAGTTGAGGAAGGTATTCAAAAACAGCTTTACAGCCTGTGTTACCAACAATGTCACCTAAAAATAAAAAACGCATAGGCACTTTAATCACATTTTAACATTTTAAGAAACCTTTTTCTGTAAAAATTCCTTGTACCTGTAGATCATGTTCTGCTGCGGGAATAGAGGAAACCTCCTGACATGAAAATCCTATGCCCCATAATGTCATTTGATGCCCTTGTTTTTCAAGAGCTGCAACAGCACGGTCATAGTATCCTCCTCCATAGCCAAGACGGTGACATTGACGATCAAACGCAGAAAGCGGAACAATAATATTATTGGGGGCAACAACGCCATTGTCTGCACCCGGACCAAAGGTGCCAAAACGCATGGGCTCTAAAATCGTGCTGGGCGAAAATGCACGGAAAATCATGGTGGTGGAATCAAGAACTGCTGGTAAGGCTAAATGCCCACCGCGTAACGCTACAGCATCCAGTAAAGGACGCGGGTCAATTTCCGATTTAATGGGCCAATAGCCTGCTAAAATGAGGCGTGAAAAATCGGTTCCCTTCTTTTCAAGGTATTCAATAAAGTGGCAACAAGCACGCTGTGAAAAGAGTGCACGCTCTTCTGTTAAAAGAGCATCACGACGCGATAAACCGCTTTTGCGTTGCTGTGTGCGAAGGGATGAAGCAGATTCATAGAGGGGATTATTTGTCATTGTCTCGTCAATTATTTTATAAGATGCTGGTATTTTATCCATTGTTGGCGTTTTGTAAATCTCTGTTAGGACAAGAGCTGTGCTCATGAAAAAAAAGCATGAAAAAAGTGTGTGCTCTTTAGGGGGTATCTTGGTGCAACAAGCCGCTTTTGCGCTGCTTGCGTGCGAAGGGATGAAGCAGATTCACAGAGGGGATTATTTGTAAGTGCTGTCTGTTCTACAAAATAAAGCCTATCGTAATTTTTATTTCTTGAAAAGAGTATCGTCATTGGTCTTATGTAAAAAGACGCTCTCAATTTTAGCTGGAAAAATTTGATGTAAAAAAGGGTGATCCACAACAGCCGATGGAAAAAGCTGATCCCGGGAACCTATACAAATAGGTGGGCGCCATATGAAAAAGCCCACGGGCTTGATCAGGGACAGCTCCCTTGGAGATCATTAAGGTCTCAGGAATACGTTATTTCCTGTCGAGAAGCGCAGAACACCCTCCTTAATATAAAACAATTTCAGAGCTTCTGCTAGAGATAAAATAACCTCGCTCTCTTCTTTTTCAAAAAGTATTTCAGGAGAGTTTTTATAACCTTGCTGGTGGCTGCTCGAAATGGCTGTATGATGGATGGCTTATTCAAAGTAAAAAAGCAAAAAATATGAGTGGGGGTGGGTGTTTGAGTGACGCAGAACGATTTATTGGCAATGGCTTGATTGGCTCTTTTGGGACAATGCTTGATTTTTATGTTTCGCGGGAATACTTGGAGGAGGTTTGAAGGGAAATATTTCTTATTCAAGGATGTTGGTTGAATTGGTGTTGCGTCTTTGAAGTTTTTGCTTTGTGAATCCATATTTCAGGGCTGTTTTATCAACTTTGAGGGGTGAAGGAGAGCCGATACGGTATGTGCTGCTATGGTTGAAGCTTAAAAATAAAAAACAGATGATGATAGTTTATCAGAGGCGCTAAGCGATGTTTTAAGCTTTTTTCAAAAAGTATTTTTTGAGGATCGTGTTTACAAATTTTTTTTATCCATGATGGAAGGTGTGAAAAGAAGAAACGGCGTGAAGAGGACTCCGGCGTGGAAGCGTTTGCTTGCTATGAGAAGAAATTCTGTAGGGAGTATATTGGCAGTGTTTGGAAGATGCCTTCAATACAAAAAAGTCAAAATTCAAAAAAAGTACTGTGAATTGTGTGGGGGGTGATGGTGTGGTTATAAGCAGGGGCAGTTTATTGAGTGGAATGTGAAGCCGGCTTGTGTCTTATCTAGGTTTGAAAGGATGCCGTAAAGCGTCTCGTTTTTGAATGGTTTCAAAGAGCTTGTGGTGATTGTTCGTCTAATAGAGCTTGCACGCGCTTTTGAATCCTGCGCATTTGTGGATAGTAATCCAATGCTGTTTCATAAGCTTTAAGAGCAAGTTTTGGACGCTCCGTTGCTTCCATGACAACGCCAAGTTCAAAAAAAGCACTATAATTGCGCGGCTCAAGTTCAAGAGCATGGTTGAGATCAAGCAGGGCAAGTTTGAAATCGTTCAGTTGAATGTGAATCCAAGCGCGTCTTATCCAAGCTTCAGCATGAGTAGGTAAAAGTGCAAGAGCATTATCAATATAATCAAGCGCAAGTCCATAATCGTCGCTGTTGAGTGCATTTTCAGCCCATGACATCAAAAGATCAATCGTCTCGCTCCCCGATTGGGACCATAAATGTTGAAGCTGTTGACTGATCTTTTTCGCTTTAGCAACATCAGCACAATATTTCAATTCTTTGAGTAAACGTGAAATTTCTGCTTCTTTGCGCTGCTTAACTCTGTCAACATGGGAAAGCTGCTCTTTGTCAAGATCTTCAAGAATAACCGCCGAAGAATCAGAATCGGAGGGCGTTGAGGAGGAGGGAGGAGAATTGGGAATAAGATCATCTAACGGTAAAAGCGATTGTGGAGAAGGCCGATCTTCAGGAAGAGAAGGAGGATTTTGCCCATAGCTCGAGGGAACAAAACAAAAAACGCCAACAAAAGAAAGAAAAAACGCGCGCTGGAAAATACAGAAAAAACGCAGCTGAAAAAATCGAAAGGCTTTTAAAAAAATAGAAGAATCCATAAAAACAAGCCCCCAAAAGATAAATCACCAAATATTATCAAATACTAGACTTGTAATCAACGGACTTATAACCAAAAAAACGCAAGAAAAAATTTTTAAGCCTACAATCAAAGTAGGCATAAAAACATTGACCCTAAAGAAATTAGCCCTGACGTGCTCTAAAACGTGGGTTCGTTTTATTAAGAATATAAACACGACCCTTACGACGCACCAAACGATTGTTACGGTGGCGCTCTTTTAGTGCTTTAAGCGAATTTTTAATTTTCATCATATTCACCGTTTAAATAGTTTACGTAACACAATACTATAATACAATATTAAAACACGAAAATACAATATTACAACCCCAATAGACTGCTCACTTTAATGAGCATTGCATTGCGATATCGTACTTGCATGATAACATCACACGATACACTTTTTCACTGTGATCACAAAAAGAAAAGCGTACTCTTAAGGTACGCACTAACCACTTCATTAGCACAACGATAAGTGAAAATTGCAAAAAAGTAGGAGAGATCTAACAAGAAGTCTTATTCTTGTCAAGGGTATATCTCTTACAAATTCCTATAGTGTGTGTTAATGGTTGCCTTGGAGGTAAAAATTTTCTCGTAAAAAGAAGGACACAAAAAAGCACAAAGAGTGAAAAAAAGTAAAAGCTTCCTATTTGTGAGAAAATAATCCTGTTTTTTCGTAAAATATCATCGTTTAGTAAGGCTCATGTAAAATTTATAACATGAGGTGTTTTTTGTTCGTGTGTGAGGATATTCTTAAGGCTTATTCTTAAAACCTAAAAAATAAACCGCATGATGATGACGAAGATGATGAATTGATAAGGATAAATTTCTATTGTTCAGAGAAAACATAGTAAAATAAGAGTTTCGCATAGTCTTAAGGTTTTCTCATTGCAAATCTGTGTATCTTTAAGCATAGCATTCGCTGCTTGCATATCACAAGCGGGATTGATCTATGGTAAAGATACTTGAAGATAAGGAATAAAACGGTCTTTTATGAATGCTTTCAAATGCTAAGAGTGTTGTAACATTGGAGACTGGCAAAGCGGTATGATGAGGTTGGTGTTTACGCTTCATAAGTTTAAAGAGGGGTGGTGCACTATGAATGTTTAAGCTATTATCGAGAGTTTTTATGCTCTATGACAGGGGCTGCTGTTGTGAAGTGGTGGGGCAATGTGCATTGGCCAAATGTTTCTTTAAAATAAGCGCGTGGTAAAACAAGTGCGTAAATTGGCAACACAAGTGTCTTCTGTTTGAGGCTTTTTATTTTACGTGAGGGGTGAGAGGATATTTGGTTTGGGAATGGATAAGCTTAGTGCTGTAATCATATCCTGTAATTATATCTTTGATGTGGAGATCAGGGACGGAGCGGAGCGCTCGGTACTTTTAATGAGGGATTAAATCTGTGCGGTTAGAGTGAAAGATTATGCATAAATTTCTCTTTTAAGGCAATAGTTTATGATTCTTTGCAACCCAATTATTTCTACGTGGGTGGAGTGCTGGATATTGTCAAACGGAGGGGGAATTCAAATTATCCGGTGAGGGAACCAGTATAGTGAGAATATACTTTGGCTCTTGAATGTGGATAGTTTGAATTCCTTTTAATATCCATGCTGTAGAAAAATTTGACCTTCCCAAGGGTGGTCTATGATGATGTTTATTGAAAGAGTGAAAGGTTCACATTGTCTGGCGATAAACGTAATAAAAGCATGTCATAATACCAATTTATATACATGTTGCAAATGCCAAAGAGAGCTGACGTAATGATCATTGGTATCCCGATCGATAGGGGTAATGACTCTCTTCCTACTGCGAGGTATGTTAGACAAAGAATTCCTGCCATTAATAAAAAGCCTATCGCTAGGATTTTCGTTACGAAAACAATGGGTTTACGAAAGGTTAAAAGAAAGAGGAACAACATATGTCTAAATGGACCCCCTTTACGTTTTTGAGGAGGAACAGACTGTGCCTCATTTAAAGTTGCTTCCTTATTTTCATTGTTTTCATCTTTGAGTTTGTTTGAAGAGATCCCCTCCATTATTTTCCCCTTTTGTATGGTATTTTTGCTATAAAAAGATCTAAGTTTGTGCTGAACGTTAATCACATATTAAGATAAGATACAAGCGAAATTATTTTATTATTGTTAGAAGTGAAGTATTTTTTCGCATAATGAGCGTTTTAAAGGCAATGATAGTGTTAAAATAATAGTATTAAAAAGTATAGTTTAGCTTTATCAGGATAATAAAATAAACATTTATATTTATAAATTATTAGGTGCTCTTGAAAGAAGCTTGGATTGAGAAAAATTGTGGGAACTTCATGAAGCGCTGGTCTGTTGGGGGTGACGAATGTCATTGCTGAGCAGGATTAGAGAGTTACAGACAATCTCTTATGGGTGGTTAAGAATATGCGTAAACAAAGTGCGTTTACGATAAGGGGAGTTCATAAAGAATTGTGCGAGATGCAATAAAAAGATGCCATAAAACCAATGCGCATTATACGGTGGTGATGCACCTTATAATTCATTGTTTTAACAGGATTAAAAGGTAGGAAAATGGATGCGCTGAAAAGAGAGGGGGCGTGAGAGAAGAAAAATTGATCTGAAAAGAAGAAACTTAAGCCTTTGGGGAGAAGTTCAGGAAACCTTTTCGAGGAATGTGTTGGGGGAATTAACGAAAGGAGAAAATCTTCTATCCGTTGAAGGAAAAAGAGAGAGGAGAAAAAGAAGAAAGTTGCTATGCTGGAGGGGGCTATCGTCTGGCTGATATTGGGCCGAATTCTCGAGAGTTGTTTGGGGAGAGTAATACGTTTTACCTCTTTGCAGCGATTTTATGGAAAACAAAACGATGCTTTTGTGAAAAAATGAACATAAGAAGAGAAGCTAGAGACAATAAAAGCGCAATCATGGGGATTGGTATCTATGGGGTGCAATAGATAAGTCTATTTCTTAAAGATTGGCATTAAAAGAAAAATGAAGGGGCTGCGTATGTTATGGGGGAATATTTATGCTGTGGGAGGTATCCGTTGAGGGGAAGTTGAGGGCTGGTGGATTGTTTTTAGCCGTGGGGGGATATTTTTGAGAAAAGGAAGGGGAGAAGAGCTAGGGGGTGGAGTTGAAGGGTTGGGAGCGCTTGTTGTACTGCTTGGATATCGGTGTGTGGGGGAGAGGTTGTTTTTGAGGGCGGATGAGATGTTCGTGTAGGATGAAGCGGTTTGGAGGGGGAAGAGGTGATGTTTTTAAAAGAGCAGGGGGCTTGTAGGAGGGCGTGAAGCCCTGCTAGGGGCGAATTAAAAGGTTAGGGGCGCTTTGAGCCGCTGGATATCGGTGTAGGGGAGAAGTTGTTTTTTCAGTTCATTGGGGGGAAAAGTGTGAAAAAGTATTTATATATATGTGGGCTTAAGATTTGTTGGCTGGTCCCAGTAATTGGATGATGTGCCCCATTTTGCGGTTGGGGTGAACAGTGCTTTTGCCATATAAATGGATCGAGGTGCGCTCTTGCTTCAGAAAATATTTTAACGTGCTAAAATTGTTACCAAGAAGATTGGTCATTTGGCAATCGCTATGGCGATAGGGACTGCCTAAGGGAAGTCCGCAAATAGCACGGATATGCTGTTCAAATTGTGAAGTTATGCATGCCTTTTGTGTCCAATGACCAGAATTATGGACACGCGGTGCTAATTCATTCACTAAAAGATGACCATTCGTTAAGACAAAAAGTTCAATACAAAGAACACCAACATAATCGAGGGCATCCATGACTGTTACACTGATTTCTTGAGCTGCTTTTTGCACGTCAAGTGGAATATGTGATGGAACAAAGGATTTATGAAGAATTCCGTTTTTATGTTGGTTTTCAGGGCAATCATAAAAAATATGTTCTCCTTGTTTTGTGCGGGCCGAGAGAACCGAAATTTCCGATAAAAAAGGAACTATTTCTTCCAAAATACAAGGCTGTTCTTGAAAAGTCCTTAAGGCTTCGTCAAGGGTTTGTTCATCTGGGTGATCAAGCTTGATCTGGTTTTTTCCGTCATAACCAAAACGACGCGTCTTTAAAAGACCACGTCCGCCTAAGGTATCAAGAGCGGAAAGAATAGAAGAAGAATTGTCAACAGCGTGCCATAACGCGGTGCCAATCCCTTGATCACGCAAAAATTGCTTCTCAAAAAGTCGATCTTGCGTGATCTCTAATGCTTTGGAAGAAGGATAAACAGGCTTACTCTTTTCTACATATTGAACCGTTTGAAGCGAAAGATTTTCAAATTCATAGCTGACAACATCACACTGAGAAATAAAATGATCTAAAGCTGATATATCGTCATAGGAGGAAACAATATGGTTGTTTGCTGTTTGAGCGGCTGGGCAATCGGCTTCAGGGCAAAAAATAACGGTTCGAAATCCTAATTCTGCAGCCGCTATGGCGAGCATTCTTGCTAATTGTCCGCCCCCGATTAAACCAATGACGCTGCCTGGAGGTAACATGGTGAAGGGAGTGGTGTTGGACGAGGTGGTGTTGGAGGGGGTGGCGTTGGCTGAGGAGGTGTTGAAAAACGGTGCCATTTTAAACCTCCGTTACAGGCGTTTGGGCGACATTGGCTGTTTGTTGTTGACGCCAATCTTCTAATCGTTGGGCGAGATCATGGTCATAAACGGCCATAACGGCTGCGGCTAAAAGTGCTGCATTAATTGCGCCTGCTTTGCCAATTGCTAATGTGCCGACGGGTATCCCTGCTGGCATTTGCACGATTGAAAGCAAAGAATCTTGACCAGAAAGAGAGTGAGAATGCACTGGAACGCCAAAAACAGGAAGAGGAGTAAGGGCTGCTAACATACCTGGAAGATGCGCTGCACCCCCCGCACCGGCAATTAAAACTTTAAACCCTGCTTCTTTTGCTTCTTTTGCAAATTGATAAAGGCGTTCAGGAGTTCGGTGTGCTGAGACAATATGCGAACTATGAGAAATACCAAGATTCGTCAAAATATCTGCACTATGGCACATCGTTTGCCAATCCGATTGGCTCCCCATTAAAATCGCCACATCACATGATTTTTTCATCATTCTCTATCCTTTTCAAAGGTTCAATGCGATTCTTTATCATTATTTTTTTAAAGTTTTATATTCTTTTTGCAAAGCCAATTGATGACAGAGAAACAGTTATTTTTCAAATAAGGTGGAAAGCTAAAAATTTAAAGGGGATCTCGAGAGATGAAAAACTAAAGTATTGAAGGCATGAAGCACTTCTTGTGAGGGGGGAGGGCAATGTCACGGGGTGGCGTGGGACCCATGAGGCTGTTGAGCTTGCGGCATTGTCTTTTATTTAAGATAAGAGGGAAAAATGTATTGGGGAAAAGCCATTGATTATAAGTTTTTTTTAAAAAATGTCTTATTTTTTATTTGCTAAAATAAACAAGATCACCATATGATATAAAATCTGTTGCAATTTGAAACATTGCTTATGAGAAAAAGAGATTTTTATGGCGAAAATGCGTTGCAAAGTGAGGATATTCTTTTGAGAAAAAAAGAGATGTATATCTCTCGATTTCAAAGCCTATTTATTTTGTTGTTCAAGTAATTCTTTTGTGAGTGGGGGGATATAATCTTTATAGGGGATATAATCTTTATAATTGTCGATATATCTTTAACAATGGCTGATATAAGGGGAAGCGAATAATCAACGCTTTTGTGCTTTTAACGCTTTTGTTGAGATGTGCTTCTGAGCGATTATATCGTTTTTTCACTTAAATATAATGGCAATATCAATCGCGAGTGACGAATTGTGAATAATAAATCCATGGTCTCTTTTTTGCCCAATTTTGTAATATGGTAAACGCTGAAATAAATAAGAGTTAAACAACGGATGTAAAGGAGATTTAAAAGCTATGTTTCTTCCATTTTTAATCGCTTTAGGTACTGCAGTAACGACTATGTGTGGCAAAAAAAATATAAGTTATGCTTTGTGGGCAATTTTATTCGTTGTCATTCTTCTCACTTTCAATCATCACGCAACTTCCACTTTAAATTTATCTTTTTGAGAGAATAGCCATGGAACATGTTGAACAAAAAAATCCTCACTTCGTCATCTTTATGAATACGCTAGGACTCTTTGGGTTATCTATTGTCTTGGTGGTGGCTTTTTATTATCAATTGGTAAAGTTTGAGTTACCTTGTCCCCTTTGTTTGCTGCAGCGCGTTGGATTGATGCTGGCAGGTTGTGGGTTCTTACTCAATATTCACCATAAGGTGAAAAATACCCATTATGGTATGGTTATTCTTGGTTGTATAGTAACCAGTGCTGTGGCAGCACGGCAAGTGTTTTTGCATATCACACCCGATGATTTAGGATATGGTTCAACGTTCTTTGGATTGCATTTTTATACTTGGGCTTTCATTATTTCTGTCCTTTGTATCTTTGCTGTCTCATTTGTCATGATTTTAGGCGAATTGGCACACAAGTTCAAAGAATTTTCTCCTTTTCCAGTCTTGAGTAAAGCGGCAAGTTTCTTATTTGTGTTTTTGATTGCGGCAAATTTGATTTCTACCATACTGGAATGTGGTGGTGGGCAATGTGCCGATGATCCTGTAAGGTATGAATTGTTATCAAATTGGTTCCCTTCACAGTCTTGAAATTTTTTAATAATCCCTCATCATAATTTTTATTGTTAAAGAAGCGGAAATATTTAAGAATCCGCTTCTTTTTTATTTATTGGGAAGACATTTCAGCAAGATTGTTCGATAATCTGATCTTTTATACCAACGCTGGCTTTTATGAGCGCTGGCGATTGATATTTTTTTTAGCGAAGACTTGTACTGTGAACCTTTTATGCTGTCTTTTGAGAGAGATGAAGGGATTGATTGGCTTGGAGGCGTTTGTAGAGAAGCCCCGGACTTTTGAGCCGCGTAGGTTAAAAAGCCTCGTTTTTTAAAGGTGCATTAACGATAAAAATTTTTTGTTCTTGATTTTTCTTAACATTGTGTTAAATTGACCTTTGTATTCATTTTGGTGCTTCTAAAGCTTTTTATTGCTTCTAGAGGGATTAATTTAAAATTTTGAAAGTTATGTGAATAATTTTCTGCAGAGGTTTGTTTATTAGAGGCAAACCTTTTTTTTATCTAAGTTTTAGATGTTTTCTTTCAGTGTGAAGCCTTTTTTTAGAAAAAGGTAAGCGTCTTGATGATGACTCTCTTCTTTATTAATATATTGATTTATAATAATAAATAACCATTTTTTAACGTGAAGCGCGTTGCTGAATATAATAAAATTTCTCATCACCAGTTCTCTCATATTAAATCAATTAAAATTACTTGCTTGTACATCATAAGTGGTGGGTCGTGCATGTGGGTCAAAACTGTGCAAGAAAGGCATGCCTTTAATGAATTATCTCTTGAACTGAAGGCTGTCTGCAACATTGGGAGCTGGCAGAGTTTTGTGATGATGCCGGCTTTGTTCTTCCATAAGCGTAAACTTGTTTCTCTATAAGCGTAAAGATAAGGGGGCTGAATGGATTTTATACACTTCATGGGGGCTTTACCATTCCTTTACGGGCGGCGTTTTGCAAAATGGGTGTGACGAGCGTTGAGAGATCTTTCTTTAAAACAAGCGCGTGAATATGCAACACAAGTCTATTCCTTTTGGTGTGTTTTGTATTACGAAAAAAATTGATTTATAATAATGAGTTATCGTTGTGGATGTTGAACGAGAAAAACGAAAAGCTTCTCTTATTTCAAACTTTCTTATAGTCAATTAATTAAATGTACTCTTCTACGTTACAAAAAAGCACTGGATGTAAATAAAAATTCTTTTAAAAGTCGTAAAATGCTTCTTATGCACCCTTTTGATCGCTAGAATTTGTCGAAAAATTTTATGCTGCTCAATACAATAATAGGGCGGTTTATATCTATGATTTAAGTGAAAATAGGGGGATTTAGATGAAAAGGGAGGCGAGATTTTGATGACAGTTGTTGAAAACGTTATTGTATAATGCATTTTTTACAGATTTTCTGCTTTCTGTAAATATGCAAAAGCGTAAAAACGGAAATTTGTAAAAAAGGAAGCTGGGACTTTATGCGTGGTGTATGATTTTATCATGGCATGGAATGTGGAGAGAAGATTGGGGGGGTGGGGATGAAGAGTTTTATGAAGGGGAGGAGAAGTTTGGATGAAGAGGTGGGTGTGTTGACGAGAGAGGAAAGAGGGTGTGGGGATGAAGAGTTTTATGAAGGGGGGGAAGCTTGGATGAAGAGGCGGGTGTGTTGACGAGAGAGGAGAGAGGGTGTGGGGAAAGTTGTTTTTGAAGTGGGATTGACCGGTGCTTTGCGTGATCTTACTTTAGGGTGGTGAAGGGGCAAGAATATTTTAAAATAGGACGTATCTGTCGCGTTTGATGCAACATTATCCTTTGTGGTGTCGTGATCTGAAATCAGCAGGGGAATTGTAGAGTAAGAAGCTGTATTGTTGACAAACCTATGTTTACAAAGTGGTGCGGGGGGAATTTGAAAGTTTCGTTTGGCTGCTTTCTGTAAATGTGGAGAAGCATCAAAACGTTGATCCGTAAAATAAAAACGTATATCCGTAAAATGATGCGGAGGATTTATGCTTTGTGTGCGCTTTTGCTTAATCAGAAATCAACCATAAGATTGCTTTTTGTTTTTTCGGCTGGAGCTCTCTAAAATTTTTCAAAAGAGTGTGTTCTTTTTCGCTGTATGTTTCTTGATTGTGGTGTAAGAGAGTGTCTTTTGTGGGAAGATTTTCTTTTGTGGCAATGTCTGCATAAAAAAAGCTCATGGGAACTTGTAGTTTTTGGGAGATTTTGAGTAAACACCCTGCGCTTACACGATTGAAGCCTTTTTCGTATTTTTGGATTTGTTGAAAACTGACACCTAAATAGCTTCCTAATTCTTTTTGGGAAAGGCTCATTGAAATGCGTCTGTGGCGGATTCTTTTACCTATCAGAATGTCGATAAAATTTGGATTTTTAGTTGGCACTTCAAGCCCCCCTCCGGTTGCGAGCGCCCTCGCATTGGTATTCCGGGAGTCTAAAAGTACTGAGCTTAATCAGCTTTTTGCTTTTAGTGCTTAAAGCACCTGGACATAGCAAAATCTCCCGGAATTCCGGGATACCCGCAATGCGGGATAAATTTATGTATTAAGCTTTCGGGCTTTTAGCTCCCTATTTGATCGTTGCGTGGACGATCAAAAACACGTGCTTATCAATAAAGTAATTTCAGGAGATTGGCAAGAAAAATCAAAATAATCTCAAAGACTATAAGATTGGGTACTTTTTAAAAAAGTGCGAAATATGGATTATAAATCGCGTCTTTTGCTTAATCAGAAATGTCGATAAAATGTGGATTTTTGGTTTGCATTTCAAGCCCCCCTCCGGTTGCGAGCGCCCTCGCATTGGTATTCCGGGAGGTTGGATTCACTGAACTTAAACAGTCTCTTGTTTTTAGTGCTTAAAGCACTTGGACATAACAAAAGCCCCCGGAATTTCCGGGATAGCCATAATTGTTTATGTGTTAAGTTTTAAGGAATCCAACTCCTTATTGACCGCTGCGTAGACGACCAAAAAACACAGGCCAATTCATAAAGTAATTTCAGGAGATTGGCAAGAAAAATCAATATCCCATAAAATGGCGTGATTTGGAGGGGTGTGGAGTGCTGGTTTGAGTTTTACTTTTAAGGGGATATAGAATGGAATAATATTAATTGTTACTCTTTTGCTTAATCAGAAATCAACCACAAGATTGCTTTTTGTTTTTTCGGCTGGAGCTCTCTAAAATTTTTCAAAAGTGAATGTTCTTTTTCGCTGTATGTTTCTTGATCATAGTGTGCGGCATGTGTTGAAAGATTTTCTTTTGTGGCAATATCTGCATAAAAAAAGCTTATGGGAACTTCCAGTTTTTGGGCGATTTTGAGTAAACACCCTGCGCTTACACGATTGAAGCCTTTTTCATATTTTTGGATTTGTTGGAAACTGACACCTAAATAGCTTCCTAATTCTTTTTGGGAAAGCCCCATGGCAATTCTTCTTTGACGGATTCTTTTGCCTATCAGAATATCGATAAAATTTGGATTTTTGGTTTGCACTTCAAGCCCCCCTCCGGTTGCGAGCGCCCTCGCATTGGTATTCCGGGAGTCAAAAATACTGAACCTAAATCAGCTTTTTGCTTTTAGTGCTCATCGCACCTGGACATAGCAAAAACTCCCGGAATTCCGGGATACCCACAAAAGTGGGATAAATTCATGTTTTAGGTTTCGGGTTTTTGATCCCCTATTGATCGTTGCGTAGACGACCAAAGTTACAGTATTCATTTATAAGGTAATTTCAGGAGATTGGCAAGAAAAATCAATATCCCATAAAATGGCGTGATTTGGAGGGGTATGGAGTGCTGGTTTGAATTTGACTTTTAAGGGGATATAGAATGGAATAATATTAATTGTTACTCTTTTGCTTAATCAGAAATCAGCCACAAGATTGCTTTTTGTTTTTTCGGCTGGAGCTCTCTAAAATTTTTCAAAAGGGAATGTTCTTTTTCGCTGTATGTTTCTTGTTCATAGTGTGCGGCATGTGTTGAAAGATTTTCTTTTGTGGCAATGTCTGCATAAAAAAAGCTCATGGGAACTTGTAGTTTTTGGGCGATTTTGAGTAAACACCCTGCGCTTACACGATTGAAGCCTTTTTCATATTTTTGGATTTGTTGGAAATTGACACCTAAATAGCTTCCTAATTCTTTTTGGGAAAGGCTCACGGCAATTCTTCTTTGACGAATTCTTTTGCCTATCAAAATGTCGATAAAATGTGGATTTTTAGCTTTCACTTCAAGCTCCCCTGCCGGTTGCGAGCGCCCTCGCATGAGTATTCCGGGAGTCAAAATACTGAGCTCTAGTCAGTTTTTTTGCTTTTAGTGCTTAAAGCACCTGGACATAGCAAAAACTCCCGGAATTCCGGGACACCCACAAAAGTGGGCTCATTTTACGCTAGAGCTTAGGGTTTTTGAATCCCTCTTGATCGTTGCGTGGACGATCAAAAAACATTTTTTAATTTGTAAAGTAATTTCAGAAGATTGGCAAATGAAAATAGTTTTTATTTATAAACTTTATTTTTTAATGAGAGGCTTTCCGCCTCTCAAACTCTCCGGAACGCTCACCAAAATCATGAGATCAGACCCGCGTTTAATGAGGGGACTAACAATCCTAGGTTCTTAAGGTCAAGGAGACCATTACATGGCGCCTAACGGCATCCTTGACCCCCAGAACTTAACGGCTTGTTTTGTCCCTCTCACGCGGCTCCGAAATCATGATTAGAAGGGGAGCTTATAGGGGGGTGATATCAGGCATATCAATTTATCAAGGTGTTTTTTAGAGTGTATGATGAGTATTTTAGGCTGGATTTTTTTGTCGCATTTGATGAAATAATCTCGTTTGAGGGTGGGTGATCTGAAGTGCTTGGGGGAGATTGGCTAGGCAAGAAGCTGGGGTAATACTATTGTTTATAGAGTGGTGCGGTGTGGAAGTTTCATTTGGCTTTATTCTGTAAATACGTAAAAGCGTAAAAACGTATATTCGTGAAAAAGGAGTGGAGGATTTGTGCATTGTGTATGCTTTTGGCATGGCATGGAATGTGGTGAGATAAATGGGGAAAGAGTTTTTGTGAATGGAGTGGTAAGCTGGGATGAAGCCTGCGGGAGATTGAAGGGAGAAGAGAGTGTGAGGGTGGAATAGGAATGAACAGACTAGAGGGGGGTAAGAGGCGGTGGTGCGAAGGGATGCGTGAAGGATGGTGTGAGGAGATAGCGCTTTGCTTTTATGGTACTTGATGAAGTGGTGTCATTTGAGGGGGGCTGAAGTGCTTGGGGGAGATTGGCTAGGCAAGAAGCTGGGTTAATACTATTGTTTATAGAGTGGTGCGGTGTGGAAGTTTCATTTGGCTTTATTCTGTAAATATGTAAAAGCGTAAAAACGGAAATGTGCAAAAAAGGAAAAGGCTTTATGTCGTTAGAGGCGTTGTGGTTAATGATACGCAATGTATAGGGATCGTGTTTCGAAGGTAGGAAAAGAAACATAAATGGAAGGAGTGGCTTAGAGGAAGCGTGTGAAGAGAGAGAAAATGGGGAAGGCTTTATGGGAAATGCGTAGAGTATGAAGTGTGGGGCGGTGAAGCATGTTGTGAATGGTGTGAAGAATGGAGAAGGTTTTTGAGAAAAGGAAGGGCTTCTGGCGTCGGGGAGTGGTGTTTATCTGAAGGGCGCATGTTTAAGGTGTGGAAGGTGAGGAAAAGTTGGAGGGAGGATGATTGTTCGTAAGTTGTGGAGGGATTAGTCAGAGGTGTTGGGAAAATGCTTTAGGGGAAAAAATTAGCGTAATTTCTTGTCACACTGAAACCAAAATCATCATAAAAATTGGAGGAAATTAGCGGGTAAAATTGGTGGAAAAAAAGTTTTGATTCTTAAGGTGTGGGATGACGTTTTTTGAGAGCATGGAAGAGTAAACTTGAAAAACCTTTCCCTTTTTGTGGAATTTTTATTCACAAACTTAAGAAAATAGGGTATGAACGCTGGAAATAACGCGCAGCTTAACAAAATATGTGCACTGTAAAGGAAATGTTTGTTTATGTCAAAAGAAGAAGTTTTAGAATTTTCTGGTATCGTTACTGAACTCTTACCTAACGCGATGTTTCGTGTGAAACTGGAAAATGATCATGAAATTATTGCTCATACCGCTGGTAGAATGCGGAAAAATCGTATACGGGTGTTGGCCGGTGATAAAATCATGGTGGAAATGACACCTTATGATTTGACAAAAGGGCGTATTACATATCGCTATAAGTAGCCTCGTGGGTGGCTTGCACTTTTTTCTAAAAGCTATCATATTATTTCTATTATTTTTTAACAGTTTTTTAGTTTGCTTTTCATGAGTGAAAAAAGGGGAGTGTTTGAAGAGCCTTGAAAAACTGTAAAATCGATGCGGAAAAAGGATAAGGAGATCAATAGCGCTTAAAAGGGAGGCTAAAGGGGCGCTTAAAAGGGGGTGCTTAAGGGGGTGAGAGGGAAGTCGATTGTGAAGGGGTGGAAATGAGAAATATAAGAGAGTGGGGGGAAAAACGTTTGGCAGATACTCTTACAGAAGAAATTCATTTGGTGCTTGCCTCCGCTTCGCCAAGGCGTTTAGCGCTCTTGGCACAAATAGGGATTGATCCCCAGCAGGTTTATGCAAGCGATATTGATGAAACGCCAAAATTAAAAGAACATCCTGCAAACCTTGCCAAACGTTTGGCAAAAGAAAAAGCACTGAAAGCCCAAAAAATTTTGCGCTGGTACAGTCAGAATGGTCAAGACGAGTTGCAGAATGGTCAAGAAAAATTACCTGGACAGAAAATGATTATCTTGGCGGCTGATACGGTGGTGGCTGTTGGGCGGACCATTTTCCCCAAACCAGAAAGCGAGGATGAGGCTTATGAATGTTTACGATACCTTTCTGGGCGTTCGCATAAGGTCTATGGTGCCATTTGTGCGCTCAATGAACGTGGAAAAATAACCGTAAAATTGGTTGAAAGTCGTGTTCGCTTTAGACGCTTAACCTCTGCCATGATGAAGGCTTACCTTGCTTCAGGAGAATGGCAAGGGAAAGCGGGTGGCTACGCTATCCAAGGAAAAGCAGGGGCTTTTGTTGTCCATATCACGGGTTCTTATTCTAATGTTGTGGGATTGCCTTTGGCTGAAACAGCCGATCTCTTGACCGCTTATCACTATCCACTTTTCACTCACTGGGCTGAACAAACGCATTAGAAAAACTTTAATGTAAGATCAATGCAAGGTGAAAAGCAACAAAAAGAGAAAAGCAAAAATGAAAAAAAAGCAACAGAAGAAAAGTTAATGAAGAAGCCAATGACAAAGGTGTGCCAAGAACAAAAAGAGCTAAATTTGCAAAAAGAGACCCGTCCTCCGCATCCTTGTCCTATTTGTGGTCAGATGTCACAAAAATCTTCTTATCCTTTTTGTTCCACACGGTGCCGAGCTATTGATCTTAATCGTTGGCTTTCAGGCTCTTATATTTTACCACCCCCACCACAAGTAAGTGATGAAGAAGAATAAAGGGGATATTCCTCTTGAGAAAGAACGCTAAAGCGTTTTTTGTGTGGGAACTGAAGGGGAGGCGCGCGGGATTATCGTAAATGTATTTAAGAGCTGGATTAACGGCTTGCTTATTATCGTCATTCGCAAAGACGCAGATTAAGTTCAATCAACGATGGAAGTTTTAATACATATCTAAGACTTATCTCCAGAGGTTTTGTTTACCATGGATAATTATAAATTGCTTTGTTGCATGAAGGTCGATGGTGCTTTGTTGCGTGAAAGTTGTTGGTGCCTTTAGGGCGTGAGGAAGAATTGATCATCTAATCAGTATTGCTAACGAAAAAAGAGGGGCGCGTGTTTTGGTGCAAAGAGATGGGGCAATAAAAAATAGCTTGTTGGTGCTTTGTTGCGTGAAAGTTGTTGATGCCTTTAGGGTGTGAGGAAAAATTGATCATCTAATCAGTATTGCTAACGAAAAAGAGGGGCGCGTGTTTTGGTGCAAAGAGACGGGGCAGTAAAAAATCGCTTGTTGGTGCTTTTGCTGGGTAATGGCGTGGTGTCATTTGGCGGTTGGATTGATTATATCGTGATTTTGACCGTATCTGTGTTCACGTGGAAAGCTGATCAATATGACGTCGCTTTGATTGGAGCGGCAACATTATTACCTGGTATCGTTCTGTCTAAGCCAATTGGAATGTTGGTAAGTCACCGTTCTATGATCCATTGGTTGCGGGCGTCACTGCTGTTACGGGCACTCTGTACTGTCGGTTTATTGATGGCGACGAGTCTGCAAGGATTTATTATACTGGCAGTTATTCGAGCGACATTCAACAGTTTAGCCATGCCTGCAATTTCCGTTCTTAGTGCAAATTCGGTGCCTGAAAACGGACGGACTCGTTACTATTCTGTGCTTAACATGATCAATAGCGCAGCAAAGATGATAGGACCTGCTTTGGGGAGTGCTCTGTCCATACTTTTATCAGATACCTATACTTTATTGTTTTCTGGATTTTTGACATTGCTAGGCTTTATGGTGTTTTGTTGTCTTGGTGCACAACCTGTCTCGTCGCTCATGATAAAAACAGCGAATACCATAAAATCAAAGCAGAGGCTTTATGGGACAACTTGGTATGCCTATGTGGCGGTGATGTTTGTGTATTTTGCCATGATCTTTATGGTGAATAATCAGTTGCCGGTTATTCTTAGTGCAATGAAAATGAATAAACAGGCTCTTGGGATGCTGGTATCGGCTTCGGCAATCGGTAATTTTCTCTATGGATTTTGGAGTGTGAAACAATCAAAGCATAAACCCCTTACAGGCAAAATATCAGAGTTGTTAATGCCGGCAATGTCAACAATGATTGGTTTTGTCATGATCTCTGTGTGCTTTTTTTACTTTGATTTACTCCGTATTGAGACTTTGTTGCTCTGTTTTTTCCTTATTGGAATGGTTAGCGCTTACTTTTCCATATCTTCTAACGTTTATCTGGTAAGCAATTTCAATGAACAGATTGGATTGGCTTCCGGATGGGTGCAGTCTATACAAAATTTAGCTATGTTGGTGGCGCCCTTTGTTGGAGCGTTTGTTTTAGGTCACACTTCGGCTGGAAAATTGTTCCTTCTTTCTGGATTGAGTGGATTATTCTGTTTATTGGCTATCAGGATATTGCTGAACCGTTCTTTGTTAATTGTTCGATCTCAATGATTGGCTCATCAATAAAACAAATATTTTAAATCATTTTTCTGAGATTTAGAGGACGTGGAGATAATCCAACATAGAGCAGCTTTTTTGACGTTATAGGTTTAATCTTTGATTTTTACTTAACCGCTCATATTTTTTTTCGGGGCTTTGCCTTCTTGACACTGTTCTACCGTCTCGTAAACGCAATAGGGGGCATGGTTTTGAGTAACAATGTCATTTTTGTTTAACTCCGCTTTGCTACTAATAGTCAAACTTAAAAACTCAGCTGCCAATCCTTAATCAGCTTGACTTGAAGCAATAATGGAAACAGAAAACGAGGAGCTATAGTGTGAATTATCTTATATGCCGTAAAATATCATTCTTGGAGGTATGGTGATATCAGGTATGGGAAACTTTAGGCAGGGGGGTATGTTAATTGTTGCTCTTTTTCCTAATCAGAAATCAACCACAAGATTGCTTTTTGTTTTTTCGGCTGGAGGTCTCTAAAATTTTTCAAAAGAGTGTTTTCTTTTTCGCTATAGGTGTATTGGTCGTGGTGTAAGAGAGTTTCTTTTGTGGGAAGATCTTCTTTTGTGGCAATGTCTGCATAAAAAAAGCTTATAGGAACTTCCAGTTTTTGAGCGATTTTGAGTAAACATCCTGCGCTTACACGATTGAAGCCTTTTTCGTATTTTTGGATTTGTTGGAAACTGACACCTAAATGGCTTCCTAATTCTTTTTGCGAAAGGCTCATTGAAATGCGTCTGTGGCGGATTCTTTTGCCTATCAGAATGTCGATAAAATATGGATTTTTAGTTGGCACTTCAAGCCCCCCTCCGGTTGCGAGCGCCCTCGCATTGGTATTCCGGGAGTCTGAAAACACTGACTTGACTCAGCTTTTTGCTTTTAGTGCTCATCGCACCTGGACATAGCAAAATCTCCCGGAATTCCGGGATACCCGCAAAGCGGGATAAATTCATGTGTCAAGTCTTCGGGTTTTCAGTTCCCTATTGGTCGTCGCGTATATGACCAAACTTACAGTATTTATTCATAAGGCAATTTCAGGAGATTGGCAAGAGAAATGAAAATATTTTTGGATCTCAAGAATTATCCTCTTATGCTGTGAAAAAATGCTTTTTGAGGTTGATATCAGGCATATCAATTTCCGTATCTAGGTATGGGCGCGTGTGTGTTGAATATTTTAGGGGTGGGCTTGTTTGTAGCGCCTTTTGAAGCACTCTCCTTTGAGGGGGCGTGATCTGAAGCTTATATTTTAGAGGGATTAACGAATAATGTTGATTGTTGTGCTTTTGCTTAATCAGAAATCAACCACAAGATTGCTTTTTGTTTTTTCGGCTGGAGGTCTCTAAAATTTTTTAAAAGGGTGTGTTCTTTTTCGCTATAGGTGTATTGGTCGTGGTGTAAGAGAGTTTCTTTTGTGGGAAGATCTTCTTTTGTAGCAATATCTGCATAAAAAAAGTTTACGGGAACTTCTAGTTTTTGAGCGATTTTGAGTAAATACCCTACGCTTACACGATTGAAGCCTTTTTCGTATTTTTGGATTTGTTGGAAACTGACACCTAAATGGCTTCCTAATTCTTTTTGCGAAAGGCTCATTGAAATGCGTCTGTGGCGGATTCTTTTGCCTATCAGAATGTCGATAAAATGTGGATTTTTAGTTGGCACTTCAAGCCCCCCTCCGGTTGCGAGCGCCCTCGCATTGGTATTCCGGGAGTCTAAAAGTACTGAACCCTAGTCAGCTTTTTTGCTTTTAGTGCGGAAACGCACCTGGACATAGCAAAAACTCCCGGAATCCCGGGATACCCACAAGAGTGGGTTCAATTGTACGCTAGGGTTTAGGGCTTTTAGTTCCCTGTTGATCGTTGCGTGGACGATCAAAAACACACTTTAAGTGATAAAGTAATTTCAGGAGATTGGCAAGAAAAATCAAAATAATCTCAAAGACTATAAGATTGGGTACTTTTTAAAAAGTGCGAAATATGGATTATAAATCGCGTCTTTTGCTTAATCAGAAATGTCGATAAAATGTGGATTTTTAGTTGGCACTTCAAGCCCCCCCTCCGGTTGCGAGCGCCCTCGCATTGGTATTCCGGGAGTCTAAAAGTACTGAATCCGAGTCAGTTTTTTTGCTTTTAGTGCTTAAAGCACTTGGACATAGCAAAATCTCCCGGAATCTGAAGATATCCGTAAAGCGGGTTCGTTTTTACGCTAGAGCTTAGGGCTCTTCTTCCCTGTTGATCGCTGCGTAGACGATCAAAAATATTTTTAAATTTGTAAAATAATTTCAGAAAATTGGCAAGAAAAATGAAAAATTTTCTATTCTGTTATACCGTAAAACGGCGTTATTTGAAGGGGGAGTGAAGAGCTTGAATATTCATGATAGGGCTTTGATTTGTTGAGCCTGATGAAGTGCTGTCGTTTGAGGAGGGTAGTCTGAAGACTGTAAGGGGACTAGGCAAAAAGCTGGGTTCGTTTTCAGAACAGTGTTTACAGAGCGGTGCGGGGTGGTGATGTGGAAATTTTATTTAGCTGACTTCTGTGAATGTGTAAAAGCGTGAAAACGTATATTCGTAAAATAATGCGGAGGATTTGTAATGTGTGTATGCTTTTATCATGGCGTGGAATGTGGTGAGATAAATGGGGGAATGCATTTGTGAGTGGAGCGGGGAAAGCTGGGATGAAGAGTGCTGTAAGTCGTAAATGTGTGATGGGAGAGAAAAGGGGGGCGTGGAATGGAGAGGGTGCCTATGGACAAGGGGAGGGTGTGGATAAGAGGCGGGGTAGTGCAAAGGGATGCGTGAAGGGATGGTGTGAGGGTGATAGAGAGGGGGTGAGGCTTTTATTAAAGGGTGTTGTGGTTTTGAAAGGGGGTGAGAATGGAGAAAATGCCCTGGAAAGTATGGTGATGAGGTGAGCTAATTTTGGGGTCACGTTGGGCTTTTATCTGGCATGGATGGGGTGAGATAAATGGGGGGGAGAACGAGCTTGTGAATCGAGGAGGGAAGCTGGAATGAAGAGTGCTGTAAGTCGTGAATGTGTGATGGGAGAGAAAAAGGAGTGCGTGGAATGGAGAGAGTGCCTATGGACAAGGGGGGAGGGTGTGGATAAGAGGCGGGGGTAAGTGCAAAGGGATGCGGTGAAGGGATGGTGTGAGGGTGATAGAAGAGGGAGGTGAGGCTTTTTATTAAAGGGTATTGTGGTTTTGAAAGGGGGTGAGAATGGAGAAAATGCCCTGGAAAGTCTGGTGACGAGGGAAGTTAAAAGGGATGAGAGCAGGGCTCGAAAAAATAACTGGGAAAGGGAGCCGTGGTGGGGAAATGAAAAAAAACTTTCTCACCCCCAGTTGTTTTCAAAGGGGAGTGAGGGGGCTTATCAAGAAGAAAAAAGCTAGTTTCTTTTCATAATCTTCTAAGTTTTTTCATCAGACATATACATAATCTTTTGACCTGTGGTTATCTTTTGTGTGCCGTGAGTGGTGTGAAGCGTAGAACTGAAAGCCGCTAGATGATCTATAAAGATTGATTTCCACTTAAATAAATCAGGAGATGGCAAAAAGATGTTGGGTGCCCAAGAACGATCTTTTGAACGAATAACGACAAGCTCTTTTTGTTTCAAGACGTTAGAAATTGTTTGTGCAGACAGATCTTTCCCATTGGAAATGGGTATTTCTGGTTTAGTAGTAGGCGAGGCTAAACCTCCAAGGTCGCTTATACTTGTCATGCAAAAAGTGAACGTACATGATGTTTGGATGAAGTCAGAATCTTGACACTTTCCTTGATTAGAAGCTTTCAGACTCCCTTCGTGTAGCTTGTTTTGTTTTATGCCTTGAGGCTCAAAAAAAATCGAACTTTGCGGACTTAAATCATAACAGGAGGAGAGATGTCTCTTCCAACGAGAATGGTCTTCAACAAAACTTGAAGATTTACGGAGTTGTCCAAATGTATTTGGTACTTCTATGGTCCCAATATTCACTTTTTTACCCGTTATAAAATCGACTACTGTCGCTGTAACTAGATTTTCATTTTTTTCAACATATAATCGATATCTGCGTCCCATCTCCCATGGAAACTTGATTTCACATCGTACTCCTTGAACCTTCTTGAGTAAAATGCTTACATGTATTACCCTTCCATCCCGTTGCATTCCAGATAGAAAAATGAATGGTACGGCCGCTCCTGTTGAAAAAATCAATTTGTCCACTTTTCCCGTTTTGGAATTCAAATTTATTTCCCCAGAAATAGATGGAGTTAGGCCCACCATCGTAATTTACTTGCTGGGTGAACACAAATAGATCAAATAATGCATTTTCAGGACATGTATGCTCTATTGTAATAACTTTGCCGGCAAAAACGGCATAGCTTGGTTTACTTATTAGAAGAAATAAAAGTATTAAAGTAACCTTTTTTACAGTATGGTACATACTCAAATCCTCTATCTTAATAAAAATAGTGTAAGTTTATAAATATTAAAGCTTATACTCAATGTTTTGTTAAGTAAAATTAGAAAAAATACTTTAATGTTTACTATAAACTATATGCTGTAAAGACTACTTTGTTTAAAGTGTTTTTGCATGCTCTTTTCTGCTGTTCAAATTTAAGTTTTAATGGTGGAATTTAGGGGTGATGGTTTAAAAGGGGAGTGATGATGGGGGGTATAAGAAAAGTTGCGGTTTTTATTTAAAATGATAGCGTATTTTTTTTCTCCCTCTTGCTATGAGGCTTGTAGAAACCCATATTCTTTTTAGCACTATGGTTCTTCTTCATGCTGCTTTTTTCGCGGTGTTTTTTAGAGGCTGGATAATCCTTTCTGGATGTTTCTTTTGTGGAATATTGGAGAGGTTAAAGTGTGGTGATGGCTTGAGATTTAAGGAAAAAAAATGAACTTGGAAAAATATAGCGAACGCGTGCAGGGTTTTTTACAATCAGCACAAAATAGCGCTCTTGCTTCTGATCATCAGCAGTTTATGCCGGAGCATTTCCTGAAAGTGTTGTTAGACGATTCTCAAGGATTGGCTGCATCGCTTATCCAAAACGCTGGTGGTGATCTTACTCTTATTCAAAAGGCGCTAAAAGAAGCACTTGATGCTTTGCCTAAAGTGCAGGGGGGAAATGGACAGCTCTATCTTTCTCAGCCATTGGCAAAAGTTTTCGCGCTGGCTGAGGATATTGCGAAAAAAGCCGGTGATCAGTTTGTGACCGTGGAGCGCATGTTGCAAGCGCTGATCATGGAAAAGACCGCAAAAACAGCCGATATTTTAACAAGTGGAGGATTGACCCCGCAAGCGCTTAATCGGGCAATTAATGCGCTGCGGAAAGGAAAAACAGCAACAAGCCCCCATGCTGAAGGACAATATGATGCCTTGCAAAAATATGCCCGGGATCTCACAAAAGATGCCCGTGAAGGAAAACTCGACCCTGTGATTGGGCGGGAAGAGGAAATCCGCCGCACTATTCAGGTGCTTTCACGGCGTACCAAAAATAATCCCGTGTTGATTGGTGAGCCTGGGGTGGGGAAAACAGCTATTGTGGAAGGGTTAGCTCTGCGCATTATCAATGGCGATGTGCCTGAAACTTTGCGGGATAAACAGCTTCATGCGCTGGATATGGGAGCGCTTATCGCTGGTGCAAAATATCGTGGAGAATTCGAAGAGCGCCTTAAAGCGGTACTGGCAGAGGTGCAAGCCGAAAATGGACAAATTATCCTCTTTATTGATGAATTGCACAATCTTGTTGGAGCAGGAAAATCTGATGGTCCTATGGATGCGTCTAACTTGTTAAAGCCTGCTCTTGCACGCGGAGAACTCCATTGTGTGGGCGCTACTACGCTCGATGAATATCGAAAATATGTCGAAAAAGATGCTGCTCTTGCACGCCGCTTCCAACCTGTCTTTGTACCTGAACCCTCTTTGGAAGATACTATTTCTATCTTGCGCGGTATTAAGGAAAAATATGAACAACATCACAAAGTGCGCTTGGCTGATAGTGCTTTGATTGCGGCGGCGCGTTTGTCTAACCGCTATATTACGGATCGCTTCTTGCCGGATAAAGCTATTGATCTTATCGATGAAGCGGCGGCGCGGTTGCGCATGCAGGTCGATTCAAAGCCGGAAGAACTCGATGCTGTTGATCGGCGTATTTTACAGTTGAAGATCGAACGGGAAGCTTTGAAAACAGATGTCGAGCCAACAGCAAAAGAACGTTTGAAAAATGTGCAGGAGGAACTGAAAACATTGGAACAACAGTCCGCTGAGATGACAAGTGCTTGGCAGGCTGAGAAACAAAAATTAGGGCATGCTGCTGATTTGAAAAAACAACTCGAAGAAGCCCGTAATGCTTTGGCTATTGCACAGCGTGATGGACAATTCCAACGCGCTGGAGAGCTCGCTTATAGCGTTATCCCTGAACTCGAAAAACAATTGAGTATTGCGGAAAATGATGACCAACAAAATCATCTCGTTGAAGAGACGGTTACTGCTGAACATGTGGCGCGGATTGTTTCGCGCTGGACCGGTATTCCTGTTGATCGAATGCTGGAGGCAGAACGGGAGGCGCTGTTGCGGATGGAAGATGAAATTAGCAAACGTGTGATTGGGCAGGGAGAGGCTGTTCAAGCTGTTTCTCGTGCTGTACGTCGTGCGCGTGCAGGGTTGCAAGATCCTAATCGGCCGCTTGGCTCTTTCATGTTTTTGGGTCCTACTGGTGTGGGGAAAACCGAATTAACCAAAGCTCTTGCCGCTTTTCTTTTCCAAGACTCCAATGCCATGTTGCGCATCGATATGTCGGAATATATGGAAAAACATGCTGGGGCGCGGCTGATTGGGGCACCTCCTGGATATGTTGGATATGAAGAGGGTGGGGTGCTGACCGAGGCTGTACGTAGAAGACCTTACCAGGTCATTCTGTTTGACGAAATTGAAAAAGCACACCCTGATATTTTTAATCTCTTGTTGCAAGTGCTCGATGAAGGACGTTTGACCGATAGTCAAGGACGTACCGTTGATTTTCGTAATACCTTGCTGATTATGACTTCTAATCTTGGTGCTGAGTTTTTAACTGCTTTGCCTGAAGGGCAAACAACCGATCAGGCAAAAAATGATGTTATGAATGTCGTTAAAGCGGCTTTCCGTCCTGAATTTTTAAACCGTATTGATGAGATTATTCTCTTTCAAAGGCTGCAACGTCACGATATGGAAGCTATCGTTGATATCCAGATACAACATTTGCAAAATTTGCTCAATGAACGCAAAATAACTTTGCAAATCGAGCCAGAGGTGAGAAAATTTCTTGCCGATAAAGGCTATGATCCCCTTTATGGTGCACGACCGCTTAAACGGATTATCCAAAAGGAAATTCAAGATCCATTGGCGGAAAATATCTTATTTGGAAAAATTCACGATGAGACAACGGTGAAAATTACAAAACAAGGAGATCGGTTGGAATTTTTGCCTGAAGATTAAGTTTGGAAAAATTCATGGTATAAAGGGCGGTGATAATCCTATTATGCGATAAAACACCGCTCTTTGAAGCGTGCTGATTTAGAAAGATCACGATGAGACAAGCGGTATTTTATTGCAAAGCAAAGGGAGTGGCTGGTGTTTTTGCATGTTAAATCAGCGTTTTCGAATATCGTAGGATTCTTTTACTTCTGTTTGTCGTGAAAACTATTTTCTTGCAATGTTATAAGTGAAGTCACAAGCGGGATTGCTTTATTGCTTTATTGCTTTGTGCGTAAAAGCGTTAAAGAGAAATGCCGTTTATCCGCCGTAAAACATTGCTCTTTGAAGGGGTGTGGGGAGCTGATCTGAATTTGACTTAAGGATGTTTTGTTGTTTGATATATTAACAAATAATGTTGATCGTTGCGCTTTTGCTTAATCAGAAATTAGCCACAAGATTGCTTTTTGTTTTTTCGGCTGGAGTTCTCTAAAATTTTTCAAAAGGGTGTGTTCTTTTTCGCTATAGGTTTCTTGATTGTGGTGTAAGAGGGTTTCTTTTGTGGGAAGATCTTCTTTTGTGGCAATGTCTGCATAAAAAAGTTCATAGGAACTTCTAGTTTTTGAGCGATTTCCAGTAAACATTTGGCACTTACACGATTGAAGCCTTTTTCGTATTTTTGGATTTGTTGGAAACTGACACCTAAATAGCTTCCTAATTCTTTTTGGGAAAGCCCTATTGCAATGCGTCTATGACGGATTCTTTTGCCTATCAAAATATCGATAAAATGTGGATTTCTAGTTGGCACTTCAAGCCCCCTCCGGTTGCGAGCGCCCTCGCATTGGTATTCCGGGAGCCTGAAAGCACTGACCTCGAATCAGCATTTTGCTTTTAGTGCTCATCGCACCTGGACATAGCAAAATCTCCCGGAATCCCGGGACACCCACAAAAGTGGGTTCATTCTTATGTATCGAGGTTTCGGGCTTTCAGTTCCCTATTGATCGTCGCGTATACGACCAAACTCACCCTTTAAGTAATAAAGTAGTTTCAGAAAATTGGCAAGAAAAATCAAAATAATCTCAAAGACTATAAGATTGGGTACTTTTTAAAAAAGTGCGAAATATGGATTATAAATCGCGTTTTTTGCTTAATCAGAAATGTCGATAAAATGTGGATTTTTGGTTTGCACTTCAAGCCCCCCGCTAGGGGCGAGCGCCCTCGCATTGGTATTCCGGGAGTTAAAAACACTGACTTGACTCAGCTTTTTGCTTTTAGTGCCAAAGCACCTGGACATAGCAAAATCTCCCGGAATTCCGGGATACCCGCAAAGCGGGTTCATTTTTACGCTCGGATTTAGGACCTTTAATCCCTATTGATCGTTGCGTAGACGATCAAAATTACACTTTAAGTGATAAAGTAATTTCAGAAGATTGGCAAGAAAAATCAAGAATTTTCTATTCTATTATGCCGTAAAACATTGCTCTTTGAAGGGGAGCTGGTTTGAATTTGACTTAAGGGGGATATGAATGGAATAATGTTGATTAGTGCGCTTTTGCTTAATCAGAAATTAGCCACAAGATTGCTTTTTGTTTTTTCGGCTGGAGTTCTCTAAAATTTTTCAAAAGGGTGTGTTCTTTTTCGCTATAGGTTTCTTGATTGTGGTGTAAGAGGGTTTCTTTTGTTGAAAGATCTTCTTTTGTGGCAATGTCTGCATAAAAAAAGTTCATAGGAACTTCTAGTTTTTGAGCGATTTCTAGTAAACATTTGGCACTTACACGGTTTAAGCCTTTTTCGTATTTTTGGATTTGTTGGAAACTGACACCTAAATGGCTTCCTAATTCTTTTTGGGAAAGCCCCATGGAAATGCGTCTGTGGCGAATTCTTTTGCCTATCAAAATATCGATAAAATGTGGATTTTTAGTTGGCACTTCAAGCCCCCCCTCCGGTTGCGAGCGCCCTCGCATTGGTATTCCGGGAGGTTGAAAATACTGAACCTAAATCAGCTTTTTGCTTTTAGTGCTGAGAAGCACTTGGACATAGCAAAAACTCCCGGAATCCCGGGATACCCGCAAAGCGGGATAAATTTATGTTTAGGTTTCGGGTCTTCAACTCCCTATTGATCGTTGCGTGGACGATCAAAATCACACTTTAAGTGATAAAGTAATTTCAGAAGATTGGCAAGAAAAATCAAAAATTTTCTATTCTATTATGCCGTAAAACACTGCTCTTTTAGGGGGAGTGAAGAGCTAGAATATTTGAGGGCAGGGCTTGATTTGTTGAGCTTGATGAAGTGTTGTCGTTTGAGGGGGGCGTCTGAAGACTGTAAGGGGTACTAGGCAAAAAGCTGGATTCGTTTATAGACTATTGTTTATAGAGCTGTGCGGGGTGGTGAACTTTTCGTTGGTTTTGTTCTGTAAAGATGTAAAAACGTAAAAATGTGAATCTGTAAAAGCGAAGTGGGGGATTTGTGGATTTATATATTGTGCGTGTTTTTGGTCACTTTGGGCTTTTGGGGGCGTGGAATGTGGTGCGAGAATTGGGGGGAAGTGTTTTCATAAATGGAGGGGGAAGCTGGAGGGAAGAGGGGTGTTAAGTTGTTAAGTGTGTGATGGGAGAAAAAAGGGGGAATGGAGGATGAAGAGAGTGCGCATGGATAGGGGGAGAGTGTGGGTAAGGCGGTGGTGCAAAGAGATGCGTGAAGGATGGCGGCTTTAAGAAGATAGGGCTTGATTTGTCGAGCCTGATGACGTGCTGTCGTTTGAGAAGTGGTTGGGTGTAAGCTTTATTTTGTGGGGAAAGTTGCTTTTTATTGTGGGATTGTAGACTAGTGCTGGTTGGGAATTTTCATTCTTTGAGACGTGGGGTGGAGGTCAATGTAATAATATGGAAGATTGTGATCTCATAATTTTTACATTCTTTCTTTTTTTAAAGATATTACTTGATATTAGAGTAAATGCTTATATCAAGAGGAGTATTTCTTTAAAAGTTTTCACTTAACTTATTAAGCGATTTATTAGAATAAAAGACTCTTCTGAAGTTCATATCACCAATTGTAGCGAAGGAAGTGTAACTTTAAGTGTAGCAAAGTTTAAAATTGGATGGTTGATATGAATTTGTTTTTAAAAAAGAGTCCATTAGCTCTTTTTTGCTCTCTCTTTATTTCCAAAGTTGGTGATTATGCTTATGAAGTTGTTTTTATTTTACTGGTCTTAGAATTAACAGATAACACCTTTTTTACAGGTCTTGTGTATTTTTTTCGATTTATCCCTTTTCTCTTTTTTGGCCCTATAGGAGGTTGGTTAGCGGATAATTTTTCTTTGAAGAAAAATATGATCTTAAGTGAAGTTGTTAGATTATTAGCTTCATTGTTTGTTTTTATAACTTATATAACAGGTACAGCACATATCATTGTTCTTATTTTTGCAGCAATATGTACAACGATAGGAAGAAGTATTTTCCAACCAAGTTTTCAAGCTGCTATTCCCAGAATGTTTTCAATAAAAGATCTTACAAAGGCCAATAGCATTGCTCAAATTATCATGGAAACGGCAGCCGTCATTGGCCCTTTGGTTTGTTCCATACTGCTTTTTTTAGCAAATAAATCGGCAGTACTCATTTTTGATTTTTTTACCTATTTTATATCTATTATCGTGTTATTTAATCTCATGAATTTAAATTCAAGCGAGAATAAATCATTCAATTTTATAAAAATTTATCGAGAAACAGCTTCATATCTTAAATATATTTCTACAGAAAATAATAATTTATTTATTACGCTCGTTGGATCGTCGTTTGCTATTCTCTTTACGGGTGCTATTTTAAGATTTTTAATTCCAGCTTTTGTTCTTTTTGTGGGGGGAGAGGAGAGCCTTGTGAGTTATATTTTTTCTCTCATGGCTGTTGGAACTATTGTTGGTGGTTTGTTCTATAGTAAAATTATATTAAATATTACATCGTTGAAGCTCATGATATTTTGGCTTCTTTATGGGGTTATCCTGTTTGTTATGCCTTTAGCTGCTGGACTTTATTTAAAATTCCTTCTCGTGTTAGCATTTGTTTTAGGATTTATTGGTGCCTTTGTGGATATTGGTTTAGTCTCAGCTATTCAATTATATTCTCGTCGTGAAGATTTTGGTAAGAGTTTTGGAACCTTTTCAACTTTAGCAAACTCTGCGGAAGCAATGTCTGGCTTTATTGCTGGACTTTTGGCACTCGTGGGATTGTTAAGCTCTTTTTTAGCTATGTCCGCATTAATTATTTCCACGGGAATTATTGGCGTTGCAAAAATTAAGAAAAATAAAGAGTTAACACCTCTTAACACGACAGTCGATGACGACCATTGATATATTTGATATCTCCATGCCGTTTCTTTTTTCTAAAGACGGTTCGCTAATTATCTTATTCATGAGGTAAAAACACCGCTCTTTGAAGGGGGTGATCTGAAACGAATGAGTGGTCAGTGGTAGAAACTTGCTAGGCAAGCATTTGAATTCTTTACAGACCGTTGTTTATAGAGTGGTACGGGGCGGTGAACCTTTCCTTGGCTTCGTTCTGTAAATGTGGAGAAGCGTAAAAATGTGAATCTGTAAAAGTGAAGTGGGGGATTTGTGGTTTATATATTGTGCGTGTTTTTGGTCACTTTGGGCTTTTGGGGGCGTGGAATGTGGTGCGAGAATTGGGGGATGTATTTGTGAATGGAGCGGGGAACGCTGGGATGAAGAGTGCTGTTAAGTTGTGAGTGTGTGATGGGAGAGAAAAAGGGGGAATGGAGGATGAAGAGAGTGCGCATGGATAGGGGGAGAGTGTGGGTAAGGCGTTGGTGCAAAGAGATGCGTGAAGGATGGCGGTTTTTAAGGAGATAGGGCTTGATTTGTTGAGCCTGACGAAGTGCTGTCGTTTGAGGGGGACGTCTGAAGACTGTAAGGGGTACTAGGCAAAAAGCTGGGTTCGTTTATAGACTATTGTTTATAGAGCGGTGCGGGGTGGTGAACCTTTCCTTGGCTTCGTTTTGTAAATGTGGAGAAGCGTAGAAATGTGAATCTGTAAAATGAAGCGGAGGATTTGTGCTTTGTGAGAGCTTTTATCATGGCATGGAATGTGGTGCGAGGATTGGGGGAAGTGTCTTCGTGAATGGAGGAGAGAGTTGGGATGAAGAGTGTTGTTGAAGTGCGTTTTCTGGAGAAGAGTGTGTGGGGAATGGCTGTGAACAGATTGCAGAGCTGATGTGTTAAAGAGATGTGAAGAGAGAAAAATCTCGTGGTGGGCGTTTATATTCTATGCGGAGCTTAACAATTATAGTTGCATCTATATTTGTATGGGGGATATCCGTGAAATGGGTGTGAGAAGCATTGAGAGGTGTTTTTTTTAATAAGTGGGTGAATGAGCAATACAATGAAAGCCTATTTAGGGGGAAGCCTATTTTAGCTCTTGTTGTTTTAGACATTGTGTTTTGTATGAGGGGCATTTTGCAGAAAAGGTGTTTTGAGGGATGTGGCTCCCCTTAAAGAAAAACACAAAAATATAAAAACTTGACAAGGTAAATGTAAAAAGGTATCATAATGATACAATCGGAATTGTGCGTTTAAATCAGAAGAGATCTTTTGATAAGATTCTGTGAGAGGGGTGGGGATGTTTTTCCAAGGTTTTGGTGTTTTTATCCTATTTTGAAGTTTGTTATCCTATGATGTCGTAAACCGGTGCCGTAAACCGTTTTTTGAGATGTGGTGGTATCAGGCGGCAAGGCTTTAGGCAGAGGGGAATATTGGCAAAGGATGTCGATTGATGCGCTTTTGTCTAATCAGAAATTAACCACAAAATTGCTTTTTGTTTTTTCGGCTGGAGCTCTCTAAAGTTTTTTAAAAGGGCGTGTTCTTTTTCGCTGTATGTGTCTTGATCGTGGTGTAAGAGAGTTTCTTTTGTGGGAATATCTGCTGTTAAAAGGTCCGCATAAAAAAAGTTCATAGGAACCTCTAGTTTTTTAGCAATTTCGAGCAAACACCCCGCGCTTACACGATTTAAACCTTTTTCATATTTTTGGATTTGTTGAAAACTGACACCTAAATGGCTTCCTAACTCTTTTTGAGAAAGACCCATTGAAATACGTCTATAACGGATTCTTTTACCTATTGAAATGTCGTTGAAATGTGAATTTTTAGTTTGCACTTCAAGCCCCCCTCCGGTTGCGAGCGCCCTCGCATTGGTATTCCGGGAGTAGTAAAGTACTGAGCTCTAGTCAGCATTTTTGCTTTTAGTGCTTATCACACCTGGACATAGCAAAAACTCCCGGAATCCCGGGACACCCACAAAGTGGGTTCATTCTTACGCTAGAGCTTAGGGCTTTACTATCCCTTATTGATCGTTGCGTGGACGATCAAAATTCCTTTGAGTGATAAAGTAATTTCAAGGGATTGGCAAGAACAATTAAAAGATTTTCTAGTCTGTTATATTGTAAAATAGGGATGTTTGGGGGCGGTAATCTGATGTTAGTAGGGGAATTTATTGGGTAAAAGGTTGAATGATAGTTTAAAATCGGTGCGGGGTGGAAGCTTTATTCAGCAGAGGAAAATTTGCTTTTTGAAGTCGAATTGTAGATCAGAGCTTATCTGGCGTGTTTGATGAAACACCATTCTTTGAAGTGTGGGATAGCCATATGAAATAATCAGCAGGGAAATTTGATAGACGAGAAATCAGCTTGTTGCAGACCCGTGTTTACAGAGGGGCGTGGGGATGGCGGTTTTTGAGTTTCGTTTGGCTTCTTTCTGTAAAGATGGAAAAGCGTAAAAACGTGAATCTGTAAAATTATGCGGAGGATTTGGGCTTTATGTGGGCTCTTATCTTTTTGGGTGTGTTCCATTTTTTTAATTTTTGAATGCTTGTCAAATTTTGTTGCTGATTTTTATGTCATTTTTTGTGTTTGAGGTTTTGGTTTCTCTTTAGTTGGAAGGAACATGATGATGGTAGATGAACATTGTCTTCCCTTACGTCGAAGAGGGCGGAAAAAAGGGGCTTTAAATAAAACAACAAAGCGATTTAATGAAGCTCTTTTGACAGCGGCGGAGCAGGCTGGATATCACTATGGTGAAGATGGGCTGGTGTCTTATCTTCAGTATCATGCTCTCAATAATCCCGTACCGTTTTTTTCGCTTCTTGCAAAAGTGTTGCCTCTTCAGGGGGCTGGAGAAGGGCAGGTTAAAACAGTTTCGCGTATTGAGATTGTACCAGTGAATGCAAAAAATAGCGAACCGGAGAAGCATAATACCTCGATAACTGAGGCTTGAAGAAGGAGCGGTGATGTTTGGGCGTTTACTGGAGAGCAGAATATTTCGGTGGGAGATATTTGGGCTTCCTACGTGGAGACGCCGGATTTTATAGGCGATGACAGAGGGGCGTGTGCTGAAGAGGTGATACTCGAGAGGTACAATGCTTAGGGGGCGTGATGTTATCTACTGTTTTGGATTTTTGTGAAGGTTTGGGCTTTTCTCGTTATTGAAGGTGTGGAGATATCAAAAACAGTTTCGCATATTGAGATTGTACCAGTGAATGCAAAAAATAGTGAACCGGAGAAGCATGATACCTCGATAACTGAGGCTTGTGATATTGAAAAATGTTAGGCTAAGGTGGGTGATGTGGGGTGATGTCTTGGAAGGGGGCTGCTTTGGTGAATGATGCTGTAAGGGACCGTGTGCTGGAGGGAATTTGGTGCAGGGTATTTGTGTGGTAGATATGGAACAGTGTTTTGATGGGTGAGGGGCATGAAACTTGAGAGAAGTGTTATGCTTGCGGGATGCATGTGTTTTGGTGGGGGTATCTTGGGGGATAGACACGTGGGAGGATTGGTGATGCTTGAGAGGCATGATCTTGGAGGATGTTGGGCTTTGGATATGCCTGAGAGCCATGTGCTGAGGCTATGATTTGGTTGGGGGGGGATACCGTGCTTGTGGTTGGGGGATGACAGGCGCGGTGTTTGAGAGGGGGTGGGGCTTTTGTGCCTTAGGGGCTTGGGGCGCATAGGTGGGGTCAAGGGGACCTCATGCAAAAAAGTGAAATTCATTGAATATTAGGATGAAGAAAAGATAAAGCGCTGCTTTTGAGAAGGGCGTTTTTCGTTCAATTGCTCTTTTCGTTCAATTGCTCTGGGATCATTAAACTTGGGATAAGCAAAAGGGTGTAGCGCAATTATTGCTAAAGTATGAAAATTTATAATGACAACTGTTCAGAAAATTTCTCAAAAAATTGAGCAGAAAACGGCTCAAGTGGCTCTTATTCCAAAGCTTATTCCTGTCTTTACTGGAAATGCCGATGTGCGAGCCGCTTGGGGAGGACGCGGTTCTGGAAAAACACGTTCTTTTGCTTTGATGTCTGCTGTGGTGGGATATCGCCATGGAATGGCTGGAGAACGCGGTATTATTCTTTGTGCACGGCAATTTCAAAACTCTCTCAATGAAAGTTCTTTGGAGGAAATTAAACGCGCTATCGAATCTTATCCTTTTTTACAAGACTATTATGAAATCGGCGATAAATATATTAAGTCAAAAGATGGACGGATCGTCTATGTGTTTGCTGGGCTTGATCGCAATATCGCAAGTATTAAATCAATGGGGCGCGTTTTCCTTTGTTGGGTCGATGAAGCCGAGCCCGTGACCGAAACTGCTTGGCAAACCCTTATTCCAACTTTGCGCGAAGAAGGAAAAGATTGGAATGCAGAATTATGGGTGACATGGAACCCATGCCATGAAAATGCAGCCGTGGAAAAGCGTTTCCGAAATGTCGATAATCCTCATATCAAAGGGGTGGAAATCAATTGGCGTGATAATCCGCAATTTCCTGAAAAACTCAATCGTGATCGAATGGACGATTTGCTGCAAAGACCAGAGCAGTATAACCATATTTGGGAAGGCGAATATCTCCAAGCTGTCCAAGGGGCTTATTATCAGAAATGTCTGCTGGAAGCCGAAATGGAAGGGCGGATTACCACTGTTCCACGGGATCCTTTGATGCAGGTGAGAATCTTTTGGGATATCGGGGGAACAGGCGCAAAGGCTGATGCTACCGCATTGTGGGTGGCGCAGTTTGTTGGACGGGAAATCCGAGTGCTCGATTATTATGAAGCCCAAGGTCAACCTCTCTCAGAACATGTGGGCTGGGTCTTTCAAAGGGGATATGAAAAGGCTCTTATGGTTTTGCCTCATGATGGCGCAACAAAAGATCGTGTCTATAATGTGAGTTTTGAAAGTGCCCTTCAACAAGCCGGTTTTCAAACCAAAATAATTCCTAATCAAGGAACTGGCGCTGTGAAAATGCGTATCGAAGCCGTAAGGCGGTTGTTTCCTGCACTATGGTTTAATCGTGAAACGACATGTGCGGGCAGAAAAGCGCTTGCTTGGTATCATGAAAAGCGCGACGAACAGCGCAATATCGGACTAGGCGCTGAACATGATTGGGCAAGCCATGGGGCCGATGCCTTTGGACTGATGTGTGTGGCTTATGAACAGCCAAATGCTAAAGCGCGAAAAAAACCTTATCGCTCGTTTCACCATTCTCAAACTTCATGGATGGCTTTTTAATGAATATGTCTACAGATTCTTCTTTTAATCAAATCGAAACGCTTGAAAATCAAGCACTCTTTAAAAAACTCGTGGGTTGGTATCAGGATGATATTGATCATGTCGAAAAATGGCGAAAAAATGCCCAGGAAGATTACGATTTTTATAATGGACGGCAATGGAATGAGCAAGACTTGGCTGTCTTGCACGAACAAAACAGACCGGTCATGACTTTTAACCGTATTGCGCCTTTAATTAATGCCGTGATTGGGGCTGAGCGCAATAATAAAAGGCAAGTGCAATTTATTCCACGACAAGAAGGGGCAGCTTTTGCGAACCAGATTCTGACAGGGGCGGCTGAGTGGTTTCGTGATGAAGCTGATGGGGAATACGAAGATTCTGATGCTTTTCAAGATGCAATTATTTGCGGAATGGGGTGGACAGATACACGCCTTGATTATGAAGAAGATCCACAAGGAAAACCAATTATTGCACGCTTAGACCCGATGAAAATGGTGTGGGATGCAAGTGCTGTCAAGCCTAATCTTATTGATGCACAACGCTTATGGTATATTGATGAAAAACCCCTTGCTGTGGCGCAGGAAATGTTTCCCAATGTTCATTGGAGCGATCTTAATGCTGATTGGGTTAAACATCAGAGTTTTTTACATTCAACCAGCGATGGGATGACACAAAGTTATCAGTCCGAGAGGGGGTATCAAGGAGAAGAGGGGAGCGGCTATCAACGTCCTAAAATGGTGACATTGGTAGAATGTCGCTGGTTTGAACGCGAGGTGGTTTATAAAGTTCTCGAGCCTCTAAGTGGAAAGTTTGTCGATTATTCAGAGCAGGATTTCCAAAATTTAAGCAAAACCTTTCCTCATGTCCAGGCAACAAGGTTGAACAGAAAAATTGTCAAACGGGCATTTTTAGGTAGAAAGCTGCTTGAAGCGCCTGATAAGCCCTTGGTTCCACCCAATCAATTGGGATGGGAGTGTATTACCGGTACTTTTGATAAGTTAAGCCGGCAATTTTACGGAATTGTTAAGCCAACAAAAGATCCGCAACGGTGGGCAAACAAATATTTTAGTCAAGTGATGCATTTGCTCAATAGCCAATCAAAAGGCGGAATTATGGCAGAACGCGATGCTTTTGATGATGATCGACAAGCCCTCGAGAGTTGGGCTAGAGCCGATAGTATTACTTGGTTGAAAAGTGGTGCTGTGTCTGGGGGAAGAATCCAACCTAAACCCGTGGCACAATTTCCGCAAGGGTTTTTCCAATTGTTTAATGAAGCAAAGAGCGCTCTCGAACAGGTGACGGGGTTGTCTTCTGAATTTATTGGGACGCGAGCTGTCAATCAGCCTGGCATTCTTGAACAACAACGGCGACAATCGTCACTTAATCTTTTGGCTTCCTTTTTTGATGGGTTGCGTCGATATCGGCAACGACAGGGAAAAATTATTCTCTATCTTATTCAAAATTATCTGTCCGATGGGCGGTTGGTGCGTATTGCCGGTGATGAAAATGCCCAGTATGTGCCGCTGACACGCGAAATGGTGACTAGTTTGGAATATGATATTGTCGTGGATGATGCGCCAACAAGTCTTAATGAAAAAGAGCGTACTTTTGCACTGATCATGCAATTGCTGCCTTTGATGCAAAATTTTGCAACGCCTGAGATTATGCTCGATCTCTTACGCTATTCGCCTTTACCCGCTTCACTTATTCATAAAATTGCGATAAAGGCGCAAAACTCTTTTCAAGAAGAGCAAAATGCCTCAGCGCAGATGGGGGATAATGTGGGGACAGAGCAGATAATGCAGATGTTGCAGACAGCAAAGGCTCAACAATAGGGTGCTTTGTCATGCGTGACTTCTGATAAACGCCATATATCATAAATTGCTTATCGATTTTCGTAGTGCATGGGCTCCCTTTTCTTAAAAGAACTGTTTTGTAGGGCAGGACTGTTGGGAAAAGCAGGGTGGAGAGGGAGTTTTGCCGTCATGTGGGGTGGAGAGCATTGGGGGGAATGCTGGTGCTAAATGATGAGAGAGCATTGAGGGGGTAAATGCTTATGGGCTGTTTTATCTGAAAAATTTGATTTTATTGTTTAAAAAAAGAGAAGGCTAATGTCATGGATCAAGAACACTTAACGCCGGCAGAACAAAACCAATTGAAACAAGATTTTCTGGTCTCAACACAAGAGGGAGAAAATGGTGAAATTGCAAGAGAAGAAAAAACTCTTGAAGATAATTTTCAAGGGCAAATGCATCAACAACAGGACTCTTCGCAAAAGGCTGGAAAAGAGGTTCAAGGGGGAGAAGATGCTCCACCAGATCCACAAAAAGACTTTATGGGCTATATGCAATGGTTGGGAAAAACACTCCAAAAACAAGGGCTTGCACATGAAAAACAACAGCCTTCTCTGGCTCGCGAAGCAGAACAGTTGCATGCGTTTTTTCAGCAGTCTGTTGCTAGTGTTAAACAAAAGCATCATGATTTTGATCAAGCAGCTGATTTTATTTATGAAACACGGGCTAAACAATTGGCAGCTTGTGCTTCGCTCTATCCTGAGATGGCCGATCCCAAAAATATTGATGCGTTGATTGGTGATGAGTTGAAGCAGATCTTGCGCGATTGTGCGCAAAAAAATCAAAATCCGGCTGAAGTGATTTACTCTATTGCACAAAAAATTGGCTACACAAATGTTCCCAATAACATGGGTGAAAATTTACAGGAAAGACACAATTCTGCACGTACTCTTGCTGCTTATAACGGCTTGACGCCAAATGGGCCGATTTCTTTGGATATGCTTGATAAAATGTCAGAAGCAGAGTTTAGCGCTTGGGTTTCTGAACCTAAAAATAAAGCTGCTTTTAATCGTTTAATGGGTGGGAGAGAATTTTAAAAACAAGAATGTGGCAGGTGCTTTTTGCGGGAACGTGGAGCGGCTTTTGGCGCAGGAGAATGCCGGGGGGATTTCTCAAACACGGATGTGGAGAGGAGAGCTCTTATAAGGGGGAGGCAGACGCTAACAGAAATTAGATAAAACTCACGAACAACCTATTCACCATTTGAAATGAAATGTGGTGTTTTAACAACCGGCGCTTTGCCGGGTTTTTTATGTCAATAAAACTTTTAGAGGACAAAATGACTGTAACTTATATCGGACTTAATGACCCAATGGCAGTGCGCACATGGTCTAAATTACTAAACCAAGAAGTCTCAAAAGCACTTCCAATTGCACCGTTGATTGGAAATGATTCAAACAGTATCGTACAATTAAAAGATGAAACTACGAAAGCAAGTGGAGATGCTATTAGCTTTAATTTGCGTGTGCAGTTGCTAGGCGATGGGGTGAGCGAAGGGCAGACATTGGAAGGCAATGAAGAAGCTTTACAGTTTCTCAATGATCGCTTGGCAATTAATGAACTCGTTCATGCCGTGCGTGTCAAAAATGAGGGAACGATTGATCAACAACGAATTCTTCATGATTTGCGCACCGAGGCAAAAAATGGTTTGGTTGATTGGTATGCAGATCGTCTGAGTATGATGTTCTTCATTCAAGTTTGCGGGTATACCGCAAAAACAATTAACTTTGAGGGACGTACGATTACTCTTAAACCTGTCCATTATGGGTTTAATGCGCCAACGGCACCAACCAATAAACGCGTGGTACGTCCTAATGATAAAGCAAAAGATGAGGACTTAAAAGAAGACGATGTTTTTGATCTCAGCTTGATTGATAAAGCAGTTGAACGAGCTAAATTGGCAAATCCTAAAATTAGACCTGTGCGGCTCGATGGGGAAAATGTCTATGTGCTTTATCTACATCCAACCCAAGTGACACAATTGCGAACCAATACAGATGCGGGGCAATGGCTCGACATTACCAAGGCAATCTATAGTGGAAGTCGTATCAAAAATCCGCTCTATGATGGATCGTTGGGCATGTATAATGGTGTGGTTTTGCGCGAAGCTGAACATATTACCGAAGGGGTTGAATCTGGGACGGCTAACAAAGCTGTGCCAAATGTGCGTCGTGCTGTTCTGCTTGGTGCGCAGAGTGCTGTGATTGCTTTTGGTAAAGATCGAGGAGCAACACGCTATAAATTGGTGGAAGAACTCTTCGACTATGAAAGAGAATTCGGGGTTGCGGCAAAAACCATTATTGGTATGAAAAAAACTTGCTTTACCTTGCCAGGAAGTACGCAAGGGGCTCAGGATTTTGGCACTATTGTCATTCCAACTTATGGAGCACCCGCTTAAAGCGAATGTTTGCTCTCTTCCCCCAACAAGAGGGATCTGTTGGGGGAAAAATTTAAAATGCTTCCAGAAACAAGGACAGGCTTATGACCACTTTATCCACGGATCCCCAAAATCTAAACCTTACACATTCAGATCATTCTAAAACTTTTGCTTATATGGTCGCGCTTATTCAAGATGAAATTGACGATACAACAGCGGAATATTCCCTGCAAATTCAAGATTCAATTTTTACGGCTTTGCGTTTGTGTGAACGCGAACCCTTTTTCTTTAATGAAAAAAGAGAAAGGACGTTTAAAACACAAAGTGGTAAAACATGGTATGGGCAAGAAGAGGGGGTTTTTATTGAATCAGAAAAGAGTTTGGAGGGCGTCTTTTTAGTAACAAAGGATGCAACACCAACAAAGTTGTTCTTTAAGCCCTTGGAAGTGTTGTATCAACAATATGGTATGCATCCTGCGCTAGGAACGCCATTCTTTTATACGTGCCTTGATCAAAAAATAGGACTCTTTCCAACACCAGAACATGTGGAAACTGTACAGCTTTCTTATGCTCCTGTTCATTTTGCCGATGAACAGCTGAAAGAGGATGATAACCCTTGGTTGATTTATGCTTTTGATCTTATTAAAGCACGGGCAAAATATGAACTTTATAAAAATATTCTTAAAGATCCTGAATATGCCGCCGTTTCTTTCAGAGATTTTCAAGAACAGCTTCAAGCTTTGCGCATTGAAACATCGCGCCGAAAAGGTTTTTCAAAGATTCGCCCAATGCGTTTTTAAAAGACTTTTTTCCAAATCGTTTATGGCTGGCGTTGAAGGTTGGTTTGGCTCTGGTGGCTGGTTTGTCGCTTATGGCTGGATTGCGCCGTTGGGTGTGGATGGTGAAGGGCTTTGGGGTGGCCATTATTGATGGTATCGTTTTTTCGGTGTGTTAAACAACTTTAGGTTGTTTGTTTTGTTGAATTTTATGCCTTTAGAGTTTTAAGGGCTTTTGTGGTTTTTTTATCAATAAGCCTTGGTGTTTTGAATGGCACTGGGCTCTTCAAAGATTTTATGGGGGTCTTGATGGCTTTTTTCCCAATCGCTGATTATCGACCCGATGTGGCGGATATCAATGGAATTTTTACCGATGAACTTGTTAATGTGCTCCCGGCGGATGGCTCCTATATCCCTATGCCAAGTTTTGAACCTTTATCAGAGCCTTGTCCGGAGCCAATCTTAGGCACTCTTGCGGTTAAAACAAAAAATGGGGTTTCTATTATTGTCGGGACAAGAGATAAAATCTACTTACTTGATAATACAACAATGAACTGGAAAGATATTAGCCAAAAAGGAAAATCTTATCTGGCTAATGTTGATGCTCCGTGGTCTTTTGCTTTGTTTGGTGATTTTATCATTGCGGTGAATGCCAATGATAAACCACAAGTGATTGATATTAACCATGATAAAACATTTAGAAATTTAGGAGGAAATCCACCACAGGCAGGGATTGTTCGAATCTGGGGAGATTTCGTTTGTTTGATGAAATTAACCGAGCATCCAAGAAGGGTTCATTGGTCTGGATTAAATGATGCTGAATTTTGGACCGTGGGGAAAAAAAGTTGTGATTATCAAGATTTTCCTGATGGCGGATTCGTCCAAGGGGCAACGGAGACAACAAATCCAATTATCTTTATGCGTTCTGCAATCTATGCCGGTTCTTTTATCCCTGGCTCTAAGATTATTTTTAGTTTCCAAAAAATCCACGATAAACGAGGCGCAAAAAATGCTGAATCAATTGTTTGTAGAGGCGATTTAGCATTCTTTGCCGATGAGGGCGGGTTTTATCAAATAACAAATGAGGGACAGATTATACCCATTGGGTTCGAAAAAGTCGATCGAACGATGACCGCAAAATCAAGGAAGGATAATCTGTACACTCTATCTGCTGCTATCGATGGGGTGTATAATCGTGTTTATTGGATGGTTGATTCTGATGAGAATCTTCATAAACGTATCTTGCTCATTTATGATTGGGGGTTGCAAAAATGGACAAAAGCTCTCGTCGATATCAAAATGGTATTGCCTATTTTCTTAGCCGGAACAACCCTGGAAGGTCTTGATTTTGTGACTAAGAATATTGACGATTTATCCTTTTCTCTTGATAGTAAAGCTTGGAAAAATGAATCGCCTATTCTGGGGGCATTTGATCAACAGGGAAGACTGGGTTCGTTTTCTGGGTGTCCTATGGCTTGTGTTGTGACATCACAAGAAATGGGGCAGACAAATGGCATGATAACACGGGTGAAAAATATTATGCCTCAAGTCAATAGTGGAAAGTTTTATTTGTCTGTGGGAATGCGCTTTCGACAATCTCTTGAAGAGGAAACTGTTTGGTTACCAGAAAAACAGCCTTCTTATAATACTGGACAAATTCATTGTCGCGCAAGGGCACGGTTTTATCGCTTTAAATTGCGTATTCCTGAAGGGGTGAATTGGACTCATGTCACTGGATTTGATGTGGAATTGACGCGGGCCGGCATGCGATAGGCATGCCCTTTTGTAATACCATGCGATAGGCTCAAGCCTCTATTATTAAAGAACAAATGCCCCATAGGCTTCCCAAACCTTTATAAACAAAGAAACAAGGTGGTGCGTTATGTTTCATGCTTTTCTGCGATAAAGGAAAAATAGGCTGCACCATGGTTTATTTTTATAAAGAAGAAAGTTCCTCCTTTGTTGTGACAAAGGGATGATGGAGACTTTTTTCTTTTATTGTGCGGGGGGCATGGAATGCGTGAAATGCGTAGGGGGATGTTATTTGAGGGGAGATGAGTGACAAAGCTAAAAAAGCTAAAATTATGATGCAAGAGAGTCAAGATTTATATTCTGCTCATCTGACAGAGCGGTGGCCATGGGAAAAAATAGCTCCCTATCAAGAGGCTCTCAATGCTGCATTGAAGAAATATGCTCAGCGCTTTCCGGATGATGTTTGTCTGGAAAAAATCGCTGAAGAAATCGCTACAGGACAAGCACAATTGTGGCTGGTCTTAAAAAATAAAATCCAATTTAGTGCTTTTGCAATTACCAAAGTTGAAATAACCCATACGGGGAAAAAATGCGTCGTTCTCTCTGATCTTGCTGGAGAGGGAGGGCTGAAATTGGTCAAGTTGATTGATGAAGTCGAAAAATGGGCGCGAACAATTAATGCTGAAGAAATGCACATGTTTGGAAGAACTGGATGGGCGAAAAAGCTCGCTCATCACGGATATTCTCGTAATCTTATTCAATATAGAAAGGTTCTGAACCCATGAGTAGAAAAACCACACCTCAAGTGCAGACAACAACACAAACAAATGCTCCACCTGCTTGGGCGGCTGATATTCTTAAACAAGCCAGTGCTGATGCACTTGGACTTTATAATAAGGGAATTGGCGGAAACGTTTATCAGGGAGACAGAGTCGCTGGTCTTAGCAATATGACAAAAAATGCGCTGACCGGTTTACAACAAGCAGCAGGGCTCTATAACAATCCAACGGTAACGCAATGGTTGAGTGCACCAACCAACAGCGCTACAAATCTTTCCGGTATGGCTAAGGGAAGCTGGATTGGAAGCAATAGTAAATTTAATACTGCATTGCAAAATGCTCTGAATAAAACGTCCGATGCAATTAATCAATCGATGTCGGGAGCAGGACGTTATGGCTCTGGGGCTCATACTGGTGTGCTGGCCGATGAGTTAGGCGCCTTGGCAACAAATGCTGCAGCACAGCAATATAATCAAGATATTAACAATATGATGAATGCAAACCAGATGATTGATCGCTCTCAGAATGATCAAGTTAATGCGGCAAATAGCTATTATCAAGGACAGAGTAACGTGCAAAGCAATGCTTTGAAAGGGGGTATGATTCAAGATATAAACCGCCAAAATGTCTTAGATGCTGAACGCCAAAAATGGTCAGAAAAAGATAATCAAGATTGGAACCGATTGCAAAGTTTGTTACAGGTAGGAACACAGGCTGCTGGAAATTACGGAACGACTTCAGGAAAATCCACGACAATGCCTTCTGTGACAAAAGATCCATTGCGTGATGCGCAGCAAGTACTTGGATTGGTCGGAGGAATTTTAGGGCTTTGTGATGTGAGAGCAAAAGAAAATATTATCCCTGTGGGGCAGAAAAAGGGATATCCACTTTATACCTTTAATTATAAGGGAAATCCACAACGTTATCAGGGCGTTATGGCGCAAGACGTGTTGCGTGTGAACCCTGAAGCTGTTTATGTCAATGCGAAAACAAAGTTATTGCATGTTGATTATGACAAAATAGGACTGAAAATGGAAAAAATGAAAGGGGAGAAAATACCGGCATCTAAAAATAAAATTGCGGCTTTCTTTTCTTCATTTTTTGCTCGCTTTCCCTTTTTGAATAAAGAGTATCTTTTATGAGTTCGATTTATGATTGGTCAATTGTTGCATCAGAAAATGCTTATGTCGACGAGAATATAAACTGGGCAGAAGGGCAACCGCCAAGCACAGTCAATGATAGTGCTCGCGCTATGATGCAACGCATCAAAGAATATTTGTTGGATAATGGAGGCGGGATTGAAACACAGTTTACTGTCGATGTGGAAAACGAGAGAACGTCACTTCGTTTGGCAACAAAGTCTTTTTTTGAGACTTATATGGATGGCATTGTTGTGCGCTTTAAAGCACAAGGCGTCAACAGAGGAATAACAAATATTTCTTTAAATCAATTGCTACCACGACCAACTTATATGGCAACGCCAGAGGGTATTATGCCTTTAAAGGGCGGAGAAATTCAAAAAGGGGGACTTTATGAAATTGTCTATACGCGTGATATTGCCGGAAAAAATGCTGATGGCTGGTTTTTAACCAATCCTACTATAAAACTTCCTGAAATTCCGCCCTTTCCTCCTTTGCCTGAAACTTTTTCTTCTGGATTTATCGGGACTTTTGCTACAGAAAAAATACCCTCTGGATGGTTACTGTGTGATGGTAAAGAATATTCGCGAAGGAACTATGCCAATCTCTTTGCTGTTCTGGGAGAAACATGGGGAAAAGGAAATGGGCAAACAACATTCAATGTTCCCGATTTGCGTGGAATGTTTTTACGGGGGCTCGATAGTGGAAAAGCAATTGATAAAGGACGTCGCTTGGGAAGTCGACAAGAAGAGTCTTTTAAATCTCATACTCATGAAGGAAAAACAGATTCGACAGGTAACCACCAGCATAGTTATCCAATGATTGAAAAGGTAGTTTGGGATATGAATCACGGTGAATATTATAGAAATCTGGCTCAAGTCTACAATAAAGATCGGTTAACGAAGGCTGCGGGAGAGCATGAACATAAGGTCTTGTTGCAAAAAACAGGGGGGGATGAAACACGCCCCGTCAATATGGCGGTGGTTTATGCTGTCAAAGCCTGAGAATGAAAGCTTTGAGAGAAAGATAAAAATACTTACAAAATATTTGTTATGAAAAAAAGTCTTATTGAATATAAAGTCTTATAGAATATATTGTGTAGAAAGTTTTGAGGCGCTTTAGAAAAAAACTCAACTCTCTTTATTTTTTTATTTTTTGTGCTGCCTTTGTTGGATGTCTAAAGGTAAGTTTGCCTATTGTTCGTTAGAGGATCAAGACAGTGATTATTGAAGGTAGGGGGAGAACAAAAACCCTTTCTTTATTCATAGAGTTTTTGCTGAGGAATAAAGACTTTATCCAAAATGCTTCTCTCTTGTGGTATCGTGATACATTATTAAAACGTTGGGTTTAAGGTGTTGATGGGCGATGACAAAAAGCCCATGGGTAAAATTTATCCTATTATGTTATGCCGTCAAACACCGTCATAAAAACACTATTATTGAAGCTGGTGATATAAGGAAAATAAGACATACAATACTTGATCCATTTAAGTATTGAAGAGACATCTATTCAGTGGAGGCTTGCTTGGTTAAGCCTTATGCAAGTGAATCATATAAGTGAGCAGCAGACGGAATCCCTTCAGAGTAGTTGGATTGTTTTATAAACCGATGTGGGGCTAAAATCTTTGTCTTTTGAGGTGGCGGGAAGAGGTCAACGGATATGTTTATTTAAAGCGAGAAAAGGCAAAATGGTACTCTCCCTCTTTTGGGTAGAGCGTGTATGCAAAAAGCGTTCTTTTTTTCAAAATGGGCGCTGGGTTTGCGAAGTCTTTTGGCGATGCGTTTAACACATGGTGAGTAATTGACTCTCTTAGATGCATTTTGTACTTGTCAGGAAACTTCTTGAAACAGAATGAGAGTGATACGAGAAAATCTGTAAGACAATGGTTTATCCTGTTGTGTCGTAAAATACTATTGTTTGAGGCGCGGTTAAACCTTTATGGATTGGGATGTTTTTCGTCTGTACGTATTCTTAAAGAAGCGTTTTTGTAGAGTAACTCTAGACAGGGGATGCATTCCAAGGTGCATTTGATGAGGGAAGCCAAGCCAAATCCGTTAGATAATAACCAGATTGTTTACAGATTGTTGTTTATCGATTGGCATTGTTTGAAGACCGGTGGAGCGGGCTTTGTCCTTTTGGGGAAAGCCAACAAAGCATCAAGGTGATCATGCATTTTTCTTGGTTTCAGGTGATAAAATTATCATTTTAGGTGAAAAACGGAATATAATCTAAAAAATACCTTGTAAAAATTTTCGATGAGGAATTTTTTTTCAAAAGCCTTTCATATAGTTGTCTGAGGTTTTCTGAGAAATGCAAGAGCCGTACAACGGAAAAAGATATTCAAATGCTTAATACGCGTTTAGCTTATCAAAAAGGGGGATATAATGGCACTTTTTCCATTTTCTATTGCTGATATTGATGATCCTGAATGTATTCGTGTGGTTCTTTATGCTAGCGGAAGAATGGGACATGCTCCTTTGAATGCTCTGTTGAAGCAAACACGTCAAGATCTCCAATGTTTTGATAAAATACAGACTCAAAATATTCTCCAACTTACACAGCGTTTGGATATTTTAGAACAACAATTGAAAACGATTATCAAAGATCTTGAAGATGTGAAACACAAACAAGACGCTGAAGAAGCGGATAAAAGTAAAACGATGGGTGATTAACCATCTCGATTTGTGTCTCTATGGGATTTAGCTCCTTTAAAGCAGTGAGATAGATAGTTGTGAACAGGATAGTTATTTGCCTGTCCATAGAGCATTTATTTTTTTGATCAACCAAAAATGAAAAAGAGGTATTCTATAATGAAAAAATTGATTTTAATATTTTTAGCTTTGTGTCTTACTGGACCAGCTTCTGCACGTTTGTGGACTATTTCAGATGATTGTTCAGATATCGGCGGAACAATGGTTCGCTCACAAATCATCAATAATATTTCTGTCATTCCATATAAAAATTTGCAAGGGGTAAATATTCTCTCTGTTTTAGAAACGAGGCCTACAGAAGAGCCAGAAATGTCAAAAATTGTAGGAAGAACATTTCATATTCAAAGTCCTGAGATTGTTGAGCTGGCCTATAGAGCTTACAGTACATCGCAATTCGTTGATATTTGTTACAGAAGTAACTATTCAATCAATGTTATTCGAGGGCTGAGAGTGCGTGATAATTAAGCGTATTATCTGTATTCGTTGTGACTTAAATAGGCGATGCTTGGAAAATGGTCAATCTTCTACACTAAGGCTATTTTAACCCTAGCAGTTTTCTGATTTACAGTTTTTACTCAGAGTATAATCGTTCATGTTTTACAGAATTCATGAGTTATCGGTATTGAGGATCTATCTTAAGATATTCAACTACAGTTGATTCTATTTTAAACTGAGTGATTTTGTATCAATCGTCGTTTGAGCTTAGATGGCAATTTCATTCTAGCGTTTGGTGTTAGACAGATTTAAGCTTAGTGAGGCTGTAAATACGTGTCTTAATTGTCTTTGTTGACAGTATGCCGCTTGCGATAGGCAATAAATCATAGACACATTTTGAATCCGTAGAGTGCACGTACATTAACAATGGCAGACATTGTCAGTGGTAGATATCGCCAATGGTAGAGCTTGTGCATGCGGTGTTTTGTTGTGTGCATGAGTCATCATTCACGCGGCATCAATAAGGGAAGGCTTTGCTGTAGAGCCTGTAAAATAAATCGTGCAACAGCGGGGATAGAGGTAAGAATAGACTGAGATGAGGCAGTCTTATCACGGGCTAAAGCTGGTTAAAATTCTCGTCTTTAAGGAGGCGAGGAGGTTAAAAATATCCATTAGATTGCATGGGGATGCATTTCATGTCCGTTGCAATAAATTTAAAAGAGGTAAATTATGAAAAGCTTTTTGAAAAAAATATCCATCGTTTTGGTGATAATAGCATTAACAACAGGTGTTTCTCATGCTGGAGTTTATGAACAAAACGGTTATCTTAATTCGGTTCAAGTCGTTAGCGCAGGAGCACAATGTCTCCTAGAGCTCAGATACGGTATCAGCCCTACTTCAGACATTCAAAAAGGTGTTTGGGGCTGTGATAACATTGTTGGAAAAAGTATTTTGGATTTGGCAAAAACCGCAGTCATTTTGAACAGAAAAGTAATGGTTATTTTTGAAGCGGGTAATGTGCCAGCAAAAAGGGTTTTAGCCATCACTTTAAAATAAGATCAATAGGGGTTTTTCTCCCTTTTTATATCTGTAACGCTTCAAGAGGTTACAGGTATAAAATATGGAGTGTATATCAAAGGTATAAAAATGTTTCAAAGAGCATTCTCAGTATTTTTAGTGACAGTTTTATTTTTTTTCTTTTCAGATGTAAATCTGTCATATGCTATTGATCCTCCCCATATGGTTTTCCGTATAGATGATCGCTCTCCATCTGTTATATTCTTTGGAGGAGGTTTTGCCCCTTGGGGGGATGATCAGGATATCATACATCATGTAACTGGGCACTCTCTTGCTCAACAGACTTCAGCATTTGTGTCTACAACTGCAAATATGGATGCAGTTTACAGAATGGCGCGGCAACAGATTGCTAATAATCCTGATGAAACGTACTGGCTATATGAAATTATTCCAGATATAAATTTTTATTATGTTCCTAACTCACTCTTTGATACAGCCATGTCTGCTGACAACGTTGTTCAACATGAACAAGTTATGGATCTTTATTATGCATATTTATGGCAGGATGAATGGGCTTCGCTGGGGGCAATCAATACAAATCATATATACTCTGCAAGAAGTATTATGCGGCAAGCGAATGGTGATATTGTCATTGGTCCTAGAACCTTTAATTCTCTTTTTGTTGCCGCTCCATCACAAGTAAATTCGGGGACACTTCCTTCACAAGATTACACTTTTTTATCAGCTTATTATTCTGATAGCGAGGATGCGTTATCTCCAATGTCACTGGCATTTCTTGTAGAATCCTGTAACAGCTCTTCATCCAGTGGTCATATGGAGCGTTCTGGGGATTCTTCCTGCAGCACATACAAACATTCTGTTGATGATATTATGTATAAAATGAATCTATGGTATGAAGCTCTTTAAAGAATTACAGCTATATCTTGCTATTTAATCAAAAACAAAAAAGTAGGAAGATAGCGCATTTCTGTTTTATTTGATTGGTTCTGATGCGCATAGTGCGTAGGGCAGAGAAAATTTTTTGGTATTATGAAGTGTGATAGGGGTGCTATAAAGCATAGGTGTGACATCATCAAAAATGGAAGCGTTGATTTAACAGTATTTGTTTACCTCGATTAGAAAATCCGTTCTTTTCTTTGTTTGGAGTTTTACATCAATTTTCTTATCTTGTTGTCGTGCTGCTTTTTGAGAGTGCGGTGATAGAAGGCATGTAAGTTTTATATATTGAAGTGTTTGTGTGTGGTGAATATGGGGAGTGTTTTTTTCGTCATGTGATGAACTCTTCGGGCGGTGGGGATTTTGTCCATAAAGCGTCATAAAATATCGCTTTTTGTTCTATGGTGATAGAGATCCCATGAGGGGAAAAGACAAAGGGGAAAGTCAAGTGGATTTTGCGAGCCAATCATGTAAACTGGAACGAATTCCATGCGGATATAAATCAGGTTCTGTTTGTTGCATATAGCGCTATTTGTTGCATAACTTGTGATAGCCAATTCTCTAAATAAAGGGATTTGACCGGTAGCAGAAAAAAGGAATCATTACGAGACAGTAAGTGTGCTTGTTTCAGAATGTCTAATGCTTTTGCATGACAAAGGAACGCGAAACTCTGTCACGCCTTCCTTTCATATTTTCGAGTTCAGGGGTGTCCATATATTTTCTTCAACTTGATTTTTATGCATTGGACACAAGGGAATTGGATGCAAGGGAATTGGATGCAAGGGAGTTGAAGGCTAGGGAGTTGAAGGCTAGGGAATTGGATGCAAGAGATTGAGATATAAGAGATTTGGATACAAGAGATTGGGATGAACATTTTTGGGATAAGCAAAGCTAATATGTTACGCTCGTTGTTTTACAGCGCGTTTGATAAAAAGCTAGGACATCTTTCCAATCCATTATGTGTGTAACTTTAAGGCGTTGTTTTCTTAAGAGAGTGCAGAGCTTTTTTTGTTGCTTGTCAATCAACATCAAATTTCAAAGCTGTAGCATGTTTGAGAGAAAGAAGAATGAGAGCCTTACGGATTCAGAAGGGCAAAACTCTCTGAGCGATTCCAGCTTTTGTAAGCTAGACTTTATATATGCCAGATGAGGGCTGTATTTGAGTGATTTCTGAAATAGGAAGACAACCTTATTGAGAAAAATATAAAGGCATATCAATCACTCTTCGGACTATCATCTTTTTCCTTTATAATTTTCAAAACTATCTATAGCAATATTATTTAAATAATGAAGATAATGCCTTATGCTTTTATGTATCGTGTGTCTTCTTGGGATCATGCCTCTCACATAAAAACAGAATGCCTCAAATATTAAAATATTATTTGTCTCCGAATATACATTTATTGCATATTCATGGACTTGTTTTTAAAGAGATATCCCACTCCCAAGTCCCTTTTACAAGAACACTCGTCAATGGTATAGGGGTAAAGCCCCTATGAAATGTATAAAACTTATAAGGTATCTCCCTCATCTTTATGCTTCATAAAAGTGCAGGTTGGTACTCTCATATATTTTTCCAGTTTCCAATGTTACGAAAGCCTTGGTTCGTGAGACGATTCATAAGAGGCATATGCCTTTTTTGTACAGTTTTTAATCCACATGCCAGCTCCGCTTGTAACTTGCAAGCGACATGGTTTTGATCGTTTCAACAGAAAACAAATTTAGGATGAGAGAATCCTGTGGTATTCGGGTCTCTCATTCAATATGAAAAAACAATAAATACTCTTTATAAATCAATGTGATGTATCTTAAAGAAGACGAATTGTTTATAAAGCCGCATGGATGAAGAATCTTCGTCTTTTAAGGTGGTGAAAGAAAATCATAATCCCTATTTTTTCATAAAGGGCGTGAGAAAACTGTTTCACAAAAATTTTATACGATAAAAATTATACAATAAAAAAAGAGAGTCTTTTAACATAAGAGTCTTGATCGTTTGCTGCTATAACCTGTATTGTGTACACAGATACTGCTATCATTTTTTACTGTAAAAGCTTCTCTTGGGATATTAAAGGGTACAATCTTTATGGAAAAAAGAATCCGAGCAAGACAAAAGGCTTATTTCAAAAGATTATATCGCAAGATTGCTTTTGTTTGCATAATACTTTTTTGTATAGTGTTTTTGTGTTTTGTTGTTGCAAAGGTGGTCAGTTATTTTTCTTCTCATAAAAAAATAACACAACAAGCACCCGTTGAATTGGTTATTCCTGTTTTTGATATGCGTGTATATTGCAAGGAAATTTCTGCTTCCGTTATGCCCGATATGAAAAGAGAAGTTTATCAGCATTGTCTTAATTTGGAAAGTGAGGCCTATTTTGCTATTCGTGAAATGTGGGATCAGCTTTCTGATACTGCAAAAAAACAATGTTTGACGTTGGTACGACCTGGGGATGGAAATTATTTTCTCTTACGCGATTGTTTTCTCAATGAAAAAGAAAATAAAAAAGGCAAAAGACGCAATTACTTTTAAGTTTTTATATGGAAAGTTAAAAGGATGCGAATTTTGATGAAAAGATAAAAACCCCTTAAATTACGATCTGCCTCGAGACCAATAGAAATTTTATTTATCTTGTTATATCGCACTTCTTATTTAAGGTGTGGCGACATAAGGCATGGATGCTTCCTTGAAATGTTTAAGGGGGCGTGGTGGAGTTTTAGGAGGATTTGTTGCGCTTTTTTAAGGGAAATAACGAGTGTGGGAAATCCATTTCGTAATGGTTCTGGTGAATGGTATAATGGTAAAGCCCTCATGAAATGTATAAAATTTATAAAGCAAGTTCATCTTTATGGTTTAAAAAAGAGTAAGCCGGTACTATCTCACACTTTGCTTGCTCCCAATGGTGCCTCTCGACAGCCCTTTAGCCTTAGAGACGGTTCATAAGAGGCACTTTTTTATCGTTTTTACTCCACGCAGGTTTTCCCACATGTAACATGCAAGAAAAAGAGATTGATTCAATAGCAAACAGATTGAGGATGAAAAATCCTACGGTATTAATTTTCTTACTCAACACAAAAAATATGAATTATCATTACAAATCAATTCAGTGTATGAATTTTATAAGTATTTTCATTGTTAACAGACCAGTGTGATTTGAGAACCTTCATTCTTTGAGGGTGTAAGTCAATAGACATGACAAAAATGAGTAAAAAAACATTCCTTTTATAAACATTTACGGCTTCTTCATGCGTAAAGCGCTGTGCTGGGTTTAAAAATGTGCTTGTTTTATAATTCTAGTTTTCTTTATCAGAAAATTCTTTATCAGAAAAGATAAGTAAGGAAATACGTTAGGCCATTCTTATTGATAGGCTTTGAGGAGGGTATTTTTTTGAGAAGAAGCTGATTTTTAAAAAAGTGTGACATATTGGTCGTTTTTTTCATAATTTGATATTTTTTTGTATTTAAATATTTTGTTTTTAAGCTCAATTTGTTATAAATAAAAACTGTGATTAACTTAAAAACTCTATGGGTTAAAATAAAAATTGATAGTATCATTGACTTGTTTGGGAAAGAAGATTGATCTCTTGGTGATTATAGGGCTTGAATAATACTTCGTGTTAATCTATCTATAAAAGTTAAGAGGTTTTGTGAGGCGATCGTGGATTATCGCTCGCAAGGGGTTGCTTTAGCGATGAAGAGAGGCTATATTTATAAAGTAAAGAGGTTCGCGCAGTGACTCGTTGGGATGGAAGTGCTTGTGAGTTAAATGCACGAGGGGGTAGAGGATATCGGCGTTTTTAGGAGCGGTGGTTTTAGAGCAAAAAAGGAAGCTTATACTATTCTCTGGCAGGAATTTTTTCTTTGTCAGGTGTGTTATATGTGTGTTTTCCTTTTTGTTTTCCACAAGATAATTATTTTTTTAGTGAAATATGGTTTATTTTAAAAAAAACACTTGGCATTTTACGTGAACATCATTAGGTTTTTGCTGTTTGACAGAGAAAAAGGGAATTTTTGATTTACGATTTCCCTGCTGTTTTGTGATTTTCAAGAAAATATATGCTTTTATCAATATCAGTAGGGTTCGTTTGAGTGAAATAAACGCGGATAGCTTGATAATCGTATGTTAAACATGATCAGCATTATCAAAAGATAATGCAATGAGGAAGCGTCAATTAAGACACACATAAGACAAACACTCCAAAAAGGGATAAAGATGAGGCCACAACAAAATAGACGGGTACGCGGTCGCAATAATAACAATAATGGTAATAACAATAATAATCGTCGCGGTCCTAATCCGTTGTCTCGCAATTATGAAAGTAGCGGTCCGGATGTTAAAATTCGCGGGAATGCTCAGCAAATTGCCGATAAATACATAAGCCTTGCGCGTGATGCACAAGGTGCAGGCGATCGTGTTATGTCGGAAAATTATTTACAACATGCCGAGCACTATTTGCGTATTATTTTAGCAGCAACTGGGCAAATGTCTCAATCGGTTCGGCGTGATGAAAATCGTGGTGATGAAAACGAAAATCGTGATGAAAACAATGGGCAAGAATGCGGTGAAATAAATCTTGATGGTGAAAAAAAGGATGCTGTCGAGGGTGATACAGATGTATTACAAATGTCGTCGCAAAAAAATGGCAATGGCCAATATGATAAAGCGCAAAATGGGGATGCGCGAGAAAACGCTTTAGAGGCTCTATCGGATGAAAAAACAGATCAAGAGCACTGCCTCTCTGAGAAAAATGTTGAACCTGTCAAAAAAATACGTCGTTCTCCTCGTCGACGTACTGTACGGACTCAAGATGAATCATCTCTTGAGCTTTCACTTACAACAGCAGAAAACTCTAGCAATGGAGATGCATCAACAGCAACAAAAACAGCAACAAAAGAGGATTCTTCTTTGCCTGGATTAGGTGAGGGGATACAGAGAAAACCACGCCGTCGCCGAGTGGTCAATCTTGAGGCAGAGGAAAATGTTTAAACCTGAAGGGTGCTGTGTAAGCCCGCTTGTGTGGTGATGTTATTGGCATCATGATAATAAATTATAATATGCTCAAGAAGCTTCTTGCGCTTTCCTTGAGTTTTCATGGGGCTGTATCAGAAACTTAACCAAGGCTATTGACAGAAAAGATTGCCTCTTTGCTGAGATTTAAGTAAGGGAATACAGAGAAAGATGCATCGTCGCTCAAGTGGTCAATCTTGAAGTAGAGGAAAATGTTTAAACCTGAAGGGTGCTGTGTAAGCGCTTGTGGTGATGTTATTGGCATCATGATAGTAAATTGTAATATACTCAAGAAGCTTCTTGCACTTTCTTTAGATTTTCACGGGCTGTATTGAGACTTAACCAAAGGGTGTTGACAGAAAAGATTGCCTCTTTGCTGAGATTTAAGTAAGGGGATATAGAGAAAACCACATCCGTGTATTTTAAGAGGCAGTTCTTTTATGAAGAACGCAATGTCGTTGTTTTATTTAATTCACACTTATATTCAATGTATTCATGCCCATTTCGCGCTGGTGTTCATGAATTCTATCATGTGAAATCCATCGGTTATCTTTGCTTAATAAAAGATGTAAGCTGGGCGTTATTGCTTTAATTTTCAATGTTGCAACAGTTCTTCTTTTGATAGCGGATCATTCATAAGAGGTATTTTATTCATCGATTTCCTTGCTAGGATATGTGAGGAAATGATTTTGATGAGCTTCATCATAAATAGATTTGAGATGAGAGAATCTTACAGTATTTGAGATTCTCGTTTGACATGCAAAATAAATCATCACTATAAATTAATATGTTGAATTTTTACACTCAAGAAGAGGTATTTCTTGCACGTTTATTAGCTTTTCCCAAGTGATGTCAGTTTTCTTAAAAATGGGAATGCGTTGACAGAAAGGTTTCTTCTTTTCCAAGATTTAAGTGAGGGGATAATTTAAGTGAGGGGATACAGTAAAAAACGCGCCGTCGCCCGTGTGGTGAATATTTAATGCTTATCACATTGATTTATAATAATAATTCATTGTTTTGAATGTTAGGTGAGAGCCCCTAAACCCCTAGAATTCTCTCATTTCCAAATTTGTTCCATGTTGAATCAACAAAAACCATTCGCTTGCACGTTGCAAACGGGGAGAGCCCGTGTGGATAAATTTGTATAAGAAAGGAATAAAAATGGCTCTTATGAACTCTCTCTAGCGCCAAGGATTATCGGCAACACCCACGCGCTGGCAAAGCGTGTGATAATGCCGGCTTGCAGAAAATGTTTAAACCTTCAAGGATGCTATGTCAGCGCTTATTGATGTTAGTTTGCTTAATGAGGCATTATCTTCGCTCTCTCTTTTGTTGTTTCAACAGAAAGAATGGAGACAAGTGCACCGGTGTGATAATTGTAAATCATAAATTTTGTTTGTCCATCAGGGGTTAAAACTTTCAGTACAATATTGTGTTCTGAGAGGCTTTGCGACAAAATCTGTGTTTTTTCCGGTAGAGAGAGCGTATGATGGATAACGTGTGGGTTTTTGCTGAGAGAGGAAGATAGCTCTGTTTGTTTTGGCGCTGATCCGGTTTTTATCACTTTATAAATAATTAAAAACAGTACGGTTAGAATAAGGAAAAGCGTTATTAAAACGGAAATAATCATTAAACCCATAAGTTTTTTTCTTACTCGTTCTACAGCAGGGTCTAAAGGGAGATCTTGAGGCAGAGAATTTTGCTCTGTGTGATGGTCTTTTGAAGGTTGCATTCGCTTATTATCCATCATGTCTTTCATTGATTATTTTTTTGAGATCTGATGGGTTTATGCTTTTAAAGTTTTTTGTGCAAGAGGTTTGTGGAAGAAGAATGCAAAAGAGGAAGCAATGTTGGTAAAATATCTTCTTTCTGGACTGTAGACAGCTTGTCCTTTACGTTTTGGCTTTTAAGCAGGAAATTTCCATGGTTTGTTACAGACCAGATCAAGTTTACTTCTTGTTGATGTAAATTGGGGTGTACGTTTATACATTGAGCAAAGATTTGTTGTCCATAAAGTGCAAACTTTTTTGTGGACGGGACCATGTCCTGTTCACAAGCTTGAGCCGTGGGATAGATTTTAACCATTGTATTGTTCGAATAGCAACTATTAAAATCATCTGTACATGAAACTAATAAGAGGATAAAAACAAGGGGATTCATCAATTATTTTCCAAATGACAGGTTGACAGCGCGGACTCCAATTTGTCAGCCTAGGGGCTTCTTCACTATTAAACGGTTTTAGAGTTTTTTAGTTCCCCTTTGAGATTTTATTCTATAGTAAATTAATCAATGTCATTGGCTTGCACGTCATAAAAGGCTGTGTGGGGGCTTTATGTTGGTGAGTAATATTTGAAAAAAGACTGAAATGCCTCTTATGGAGGCTCTCAAAGGTCAATGGCTGTTGTAACATGAGAGACAAATAGTATGATGATGCTCAGCTACTACTTTTATGAAGTGAAAAGGGGTATGAAGGTAAAGAAGGACGTGGGGTAACAAGGGGCAGTTTTGATGGTTCACTTTACGGGGGCTATTATATCTTATTTACAGATACTGTTTTGAAATGAGCGGGGGTACACTGGGAAATATTAAAAAGTGCGTGAATGGAGGGACACAAGTGTATTCTGTTTTAGGATGTCCTATTGTACCTGAAGAGGATATCTCCATTAAAGAATGCGATAAATAAAAGCATAAAATGTGTAATTTCATCAGTTAATTGTTGTTGTCGTGGATGCTTTAGTCCCGTAAAGCTGGAGAGTGATGATGGATGTTAGCTTTACTCCTTGAAATTTCATATTCTGCCAAAATGGAATTGTATGCGCATTGCGAAAGTTACACAAAAAGAGATAGGTAATAGGTTCGCTTTTATTTGGCATATAAAAGCTGAAACGGTTTACTCTTCATTGTTTTGGTTTCTCTCTTAAAATATGCGGTTCTATAAGGGATGAAAGTTGATTGACAGCGGGAATGGATTTTATGCGACTTAAGTTCTCATTGTTAAGGTTTTTCGTTAAGGTTGTGGGGAGCTATTAGGGGACATAGTGGTTGGTTTAAAGAGGCTGGAAAATATCTTTGTGCTTAATAAAATAGATGAGAAATTTTGCTGAAAAGGGGAAACTTCTCTTGTTTATTGTTTGAAATGCTCTTTTAAGAAAAAATATCAAAATAAGTATCAGGAACAGAGAGGCAATAGACAATTCCTTCTTGTGTCAATTTGAGGGAAGCTGAACCATTCACGGAAATGGGAACGATTTTTTCGAGAACGGCACTACCAAAACAGGCTTTTTTATTGTTTGTGGGAGGGATGCCGGATTCAAAATTTTCATGCCAAGTGATGATAAGTTGTGTTTTGCCATTCAGTTTTGTTTCGATTTCACAGCGTACACAGATGCTCCCTTTTTCTTGGGAAAGAGCTCCAAAAGAAAGAGAATTGACAATCAGTTCATGAAAAGCCAAACCGATATGCAAAGCGGCATTGGGAAAAAGATAAGGATCGACGCCTTCAAGTGAAAAACGTTCTGTTTCTTTCATAAAATAGCCTAAAGCCTGCGTTTGGACCAATTCGCGGAATTGAGCACCGCGCCAATCGGAATCAGTGATTAGATCTTGAGAATGAGAAAGAGAATGAAGACGACCTTGAAATTTTCGTAAAAAAACCTGAAGAGATTCAGTATAGCGGGCGGTTTGGCTGGCAATACTTTGAATGATCGCTAGAAGGTTTTTAGAACGGTGACTGACCTCGCGAAGAAGGATTTTAAGCACTTGTTCACGGCGGCGTAAGCCGGAAATATTGACACCGGTGGTGATAATCCCAATAATGTCTCCGTTATCATTACGATGGCAATCAATAGAAAATTTGTACCAAATCTCTTGTTTATTTGTATCTTCAAAACGTGCTTCAACAGTTTGCATTTTGCCACTGGCTAAAACTTGCAGTTTGATGGTTTCCATATTGTCTGCAAGGTCAAGCGAAAAAAAGTCGCTGTCACGACACCCAACCCGCCATTTATGGTGCAAATGGTGTGGCAAGTTTTCAGCCCATAAATAAACCAGATTTGTTGCCTGATAGAGAACACAAATATCAGCACCACGAATCGCTTGCATGAGCGCACTCATATGAGATCTATCCATGGGAGGCTTTGAAAGAGGCGTAACGATCATAATTTTAAGATGTTACTCTGTTCTAAGCCGCTTTAGAAGCATTCTCTTGAAAAAATAAAGCTTGGGAAATAAGCGCTTTCACCATATCAGGGTTAAAAGGTTTGGTCACTAAAAAAGTTGGTTCTGGACGCTCGCCGGTCAGTAGCCTTTCAGGAAAAGCCGTGATGAAAATCACCGGTATACGGTCATTTTTCAAAATCTCATTGACTGCGTCAATACCTGAACTGTTATCGGCTAATTGAATATCAGCCAAAATCAACCGTGGTTTTTTCTTATGATACATGATGACAGCTTCATCACGCGTGCGCGCTATTCCTACAACATGATGGCCTAAGCTTTCTACCATTTGCTCAATATCAAGCGCAATAAGAGGTTCATCTTCAATAATCATTACTTCAGTGGCAATTTGTTGAGAAATATCAATGGATGCTTGGTTGAGCAGCTTACGGAATTCTTTCGTATCCAGATTCATGATTTCGCTGGCTTCTTGTTCATGAAATCCTTCAACGGCAATGAGCAAAAATGCTTGGCGTGCACGGGGCGTGAGATAGGATAATTTGGCACTGGTTTTTTGTTCAAGACCAAATTGGGGCAGGGGTTCAGGGATGTTTGGTGTGGTTTGGTCAAAAAGATGGCAAAAAAGCCAATAGGTACCAATTCGGTCAGTGGATGCTTTGGGAAAAATGGAGATGTCGGCAATGAGTGCTTCCAACATCGCTGAAACATAAGCATCGCCAGAGGATTGGCTACCGGTGACAGAGCGGGCAAAACGCCGAAGATAGGGAAGATGCGGGGCAATGCGCGTTGATAATGACATAATTTATAACTCCTTTGACCTTTCAAGCATTTTGTTGGTTGAAATTCTCAACAGATAAAAAAGTTCCTTGATTTGTATGGAACTTTTTACCGACAGCTATATTTACAACCATAAGGCGAAAAATTCTTCGCGGTGCTATTAGTAATATATGGATTAGGGGGATGAAAAATGAACGACCGTGATGAAAAAAATCTCACCACACAATTTAGAGTTGGAGATGATCTTCTCGGGGTCAATAGCGAAATAGCACGGAAGTTACGTCAATTTTACATGGAAATTCAAGAAGAAGCACTGCCACGGTGTTTGCTTGAGCTTTTAGAGAAGTTGGAGCGCGCAGAGCAATTTGGCTTAAACAATGTGGAAAAGGTTTGAATCCTTTATGTCAAAGTGCGCGAAAAACTTTAAACAAGAACTCCTTTCTGTGTTGCCGGCTTTACGAGCTTTTGCTGTTTCTTTAAGTGGCAAGCACGATAAAGCCGAAGATTTGGTCCAAGATACTGTTATGAAGGCATGGGCTAAGCAAGATAGTTTTGAGATGGGAACCAATCTTAAAGCTTGGCTTTTTACCATTTTGCGCAATGAATTTTACAGTCAAATGCGTAAAAAGGGAAGAGAAGTTCAAGATACCGATGGCGTGTTTACTCAAAATGTCGCTGTTCATCCTGCTCAATATGGATCACTTGATTTGCAAGATTTCAAAAAAGCCTTAAATTTGCTTTCTGCCGATCAAAGAGAAGCCATTATTCTCATTGGCGCATCGGGATTTTCTTATGAAGATGCTGCAGCTATTTGTGGTTGTGCTGTTGGAACCATTAAAAGCCGTGTGAGCAGGGCGCGTAATCGATTACAAGAACTTCTTAAAGTAGATGGTGAGTCTGATTATGGTCCTGATTCTTATTCAGCTGGAAGTACATTGTGTTCATTTAACGGCTAAAAAAGCATAATAATTATGATCGATAGCCTTGTTTTTTTTATTCCCGTTATAGCTATTACAGTAAAGTCAGTATCTGAGGAAATTCAGAGTGTTTGGCGTGTATCCTTAGGAACACAAGAAAAGCCTGTATAAACTTTCCCACGGGCTTTAGGTTTTATGTTCCATAAGGTTGCCTTCCTTTGTGCTGAAAAATGACGACTTTCAAGTTCGCCAATGGACATTCTATGACAACAAAAACAAATTTGATGCCTCAAATGCCTTCTTCTGATGCAACGATATCACGCTGGCGGTGGGGTGCGATTGTTGTTTCTCTTGTTATGGCTCTTTTGGCATCGGTTTTTATTATGTTGCTTTCAAATGCTGTTGATCGAGAAGTTGCACAGTTGAATACAAGTTCAGAATTGCGTGAACAGGCTGATTTGGTCCTTATTAGCTTGATTGATATGGCTGTTGCTGATCGCAGCTATGCAAAAACGCGCAAGGCGGAAGATAAAATACGTTTTGAAAATGCAGAGCGGGAGTTAGGGGATATACTCGATTATATCGCACTTATTGTTTATGCGCATCCACAATGGGATGAATGGTTTACGGCTTTTAAAAAAGAGGTTGAAGCACGAAAAGCCTTTATGAATGCCCATATGCATGCTCTTGATGCGATTCCTGAACAACCTTCTCATGCTGCCTCTTTTGAAGTATCAAAGATTCCTGTGGCACGTTTAGCTCAATTGATGACAAGCTTTATTAATGGGGATGATGTGGTGCGACAAAAACAGCGTGAGGGTATCGCATTAATGCGGGCTGCTTTGACATTGGCGGCTATTGTTTCCGTTGTGAGTACTTTTATTTCTGCCTATTTTGTTATTAATCGTTTTCATCGTGATGTGCGCTCTTTAAAATTGTATCAATTGCTGCTTCATAGCGAAAATATCGCTCTGGAAGCCCGCGTGAAAGAACGAACACAAGAATTAGAAAGAGCACGCAATCACGCTGAAAAAGAACGCCAACGGGTTGAAATATTATTGCAGGATGCAAGCCATCGCATTGGCAATTCTCTTGGGACGGTGTCTTCTTTGCTGGGGCTCCAGTTAAACCGGAGCAAAAATGAAGAGGTACGTTCTGTTTTAGGAGCTGCGCGTGATCGTATTCAGACAATTTCTACAGCACATCGTCGTTTGCGCTTAAGTGATGATATGGAAACGACTTTTTTGGCAGAGTTTCTCAGTTCTGTTGTGCATGATGTCGAATTGGCAGTCCCTTTTGAATTGCGTGAAAACATCGCCATTCACACAAACTTTAAAGATTGTCGCCTGTCTTCAAGAGATGCGACAACACTTGGAATTATCCTTGGTGAACTGCTGACAAATTCCTTAAAACATGCCTTTCCTGATCAACGGTCGGGTCATATTTATATTTCTTTTGGTCCCCAGAAAGATGGACAATTGATGCTCATTGTAGAAGATGATGGCGTGGGAATGAAAAGCCAAACTTTAGAACAAAAAACAGGACTTGGTCGTGTGGTCGTGGAACAGCTCTGTATGCAATTTGGTGAGAAACCTCTGTTTGAAACTTCTGCTTTAGGAGGCACAAAGATTATCATTCCTTTGCCAAAACTTAGCATGAATAGTTCAAAAAAAAGCTCTGACTGATTTTTTTAAGAGATAAATTCTTTACTCTCTGCTTGTTCGTTTTAATAAAAATGAGAAAAAATATAACTTAGATGACGCGAACACAGCACCATTCATATCAGATTGTCAATTGTCTTCAAGAGAAGCAACATTGCTTCTTTATCTTTTGGTCTCTTTGTTTTTTGCTTTGCTGACTCCGATTATCGGCTTTCAAAATTCTCCTGTTGTTGTATGCTTTATAGCTTTGAAGTACTTGAGTTAAAATTTAAATTTATTTTGAATAAAAGCTCCTTTAAACCGATAATACTTATATTAGTAAGCTCTATTTCTTTGTGAAGAGATTGTTTTTTCAAATTTTGTTATTTTTTGTAAGGCATGTAAAACTTTAAATATGTGGTGTTTTTGTAAAAGTGTGTAACGAATATTCTTAAGGATAACTTGCTCATAAAGTTTATGAAACACTGTCCTTTAGGGCTATGAACAGCATAAGCATTCAACAGGTGAAATCTCTTCAACAAAAAGTCGGGTTGTTTATAGAATGATATGGATTTTAGAATCTTCATCCTTTAGCGGGCACCTCTTTGATTTGAGATTTTATTGCATGGCAAATAAGGACGGGCTATCGTTTTGATAAAATAAACAAGAAGAGTTAACCTTTTGGGGTTTCATATTTTTCACTTTTCTATTGTGCGTAAACCTGAAAAGGGGAGGGCGTTTTATTTTTAATCATTGTTATGCGACCTTGGGTGGTGGCATATTTCGGTAAATTCTTTATACATATTTAAAGTGCGGAAATCTCTTTAAGAAAAATAAGCGCTAAAGCATATTTTTAGATGTTTTGAGTCGTAAAAATGCAGATGCTTTTATGCTTTAAGTTTCTTCGGAGGGTGTTATCGGGCTGTTGATCAAGGCATCAATATTGTTTTTTTCTTGTAGGAATGTTTGTAGGTCTTGATTTGTTAAGGCTTTGCTATCCGGTATACGGATGCGCATGGGATCAACTTTGACGCCATTGACAATGATTTCAAAATGACAATGGGGACCGGTTGCCATTCCTGTTGTTCCAACATACCCAATGATTTGTCCTTGTCGTACTTTCACGCCTGGTTTGATATCTGGTGCATAACGGCTTTGGTGTGAATAACTGCTGACATATCCATTGGCATGTTGAATTTCCGTGTGATTTCCATAGCCACCTGTTACACCTACTCTTGTGACAATACCATCTCCTACAGCAATAATGGGTGATCCTTTAGGAGCAACCCAATCAACTCCCGTATGCATGCGAACATAGCCTAAAATAGGATGTTTGCGTGGACCAAAGGGGGAGCCAAAAATCCCATTTGGTGTGGGTTTGCGCAGCAAGAAAGGCTTTGAACTCCTCCCTTCAGAATCATAATAATCAACGCTTCCATCTTTTAATTGATAACGGTAATATTTATAAGTTGTATTTCCAAAAGTTGCGCTAATATAACGAATTTCTGGATCAGTGTTTTGGGATGCTTCCTTTGCTTTCAAGTTCTTTTTGCCATTTTGGTTTTCTTTATCGCTTTGTGGTACAGCATAAAATATTTCGATCTGATCATTGGGTGTTATCAGACTTTTCATGTCAATATTGGTGGCTAGCAGACGAATAAGACGATGAGAGAGAGATTGTGATATATTATGGCTTAGCAAAGCACTATAGAGTGCATCATAAGCCGTTGGTAATTGCGCACTATTGATATAAGAATGCGGAATACCATTTTGAAAAGCCGTTTTAAGTGCTTTAGACATTTTAGGCTCTGTGCTTTCAATGAATTGGCTTTTATCATTCAGGGCAATGGTGAGAATATGATGCATCCCTTGATAGATACTTGCGCGTACGAGATGATCTTCTTCACCAGCTTGTGTCACGATACCAATGCGTAAAAGGCTTCCCTCTTTAAGGGAATCGGAAAGGCTTATTTTTTCTAGCGTTTTTACAACCTGGTCAATTTGCTTTTTTGTATAACTGGTTTTTTTGAAAGCATCGGCTATCGTTTGTTTTTTACGAATAGGAATAATATCTTCAACATAGTTTTTCGTCAGATCGATACGGTGACTTTGAGGAGAAACGGTTACATTTTCTTGAACGATTCGAACTTCAGGGGATTCTGTGCCTTGGGAAGGGGAGGATACATCTTCTAATTTTAAAGGATCAATCAATGTGAGAACTGAAAGAAGTTCGGAGCTCTTTTCTAAAGTAAATCCAGCTTTTTGCACTTCTTGTTGTGCCTCTTCATCTGTCAATGTGTCGCTGTCATCAAAATCGAATTGATTTACCTTAAAATCATAGCTGCGTAAGGTGAGTTTTGTTTCAACCTTTGCACCGTAAATCTGCCCAGAATCTTCTTGTGGTGCGATATTTTGATTTTTAGAATCACTGGCAAGAATGCTTAAAGAATCAAATTTTGGATAACTATATTTCTGGGGGCGATTTTCGGCTAAAGCCATACGAATCCATTCAAAATGTTGTGTTTGAATGACTTTTTCATCGCCTTTTTTTTGTAGAATCGATAGTTCAAATTGACGTTTTCTGTCAAAGCTTTGCCGTGCATGGGTGGGAGAAATACGATCACCTTTATAGCCATTGGCCTCAGGGTCTTGTGATTCTGATAGGTTTTCTTGCGTAAACCATTGTGGCGGTGTTACCAATCGCTGTTGTTCATCAAGAGCCGTAAAAAGTGCAATCCCCATAAGAATGCAGGAAGTGATTCCTGTCAGAATGGTTCCCGTAAGCCAACGAGCAGAGACCTGTCGGCGCGCAGGCCGCAAGCGCTTGACGACAAGAGCAGGGTCTTGTCCAGGATCGTTTTTTTGTTGTTCGTTATCCCACATAGATTTATAAGAGTACTTTTCAATATTAAATAAAGAAAGCTAGATAGATAGCTTAGCATGCTTCTACAGGAATTTGATTCTTTTTACAAATTACAGATCATGCGATTCTCTTTATACAGCAATGTCTTTATAAATCGTATCTGCGCAGAAAATTTTCCCTATTAAAGTAGCATAAAACAAGCGTTATTGTGATTAACTCATTCCTAGGCAACTTCCTATTTTTATGCATTGCAATGGGGTGCTATATTTTACTTTAAAGGCGCCATGCTCTCTTTACACTCCTTGCTGTTTTCATGTTTTATTTTTATGAAGGCAGATTTTGCCAATAATGTCTTGAAATAGGATTTTTTGTTCAATATTTTATTGGTATTGTTTTGGGCATTTTATTTAAAAAAAAA